>DAOWFB010000043.1 GCA_030638205.1 Thalassospiraceae bacterium | reverse complement strand
GGCAACATAACGCGCCAGCGTATCAATTTCCACATTGACGTTGTCGCCAGCACAAAGTTTTCCAAGGGTGGTCATTTGCTGGGTGTGAGGAATTATGTTAATGGTGAAAAAATGGCTTCCAGCCTCGTTTTTGGGGCTTTTTTCAGTTATCTCATTTGTGGTCAGCGATACCCCATCAATGGTGACCGAGCCTTTTGGCGCGATAAAACGCCCCAATTCAGGCGCTACTTCTATTTCCAGCCTGAGACTTTCACCCAAGACTGTGATGGATTTAACGCGGCCCTGACCATCAACATGGCCCGATACAATATGCCCGCCAAGCTCATCACCCATTTTTAGGGCCATCTCAAGATTAACCGGATGGCCAACGGCCCAATTGCCAATTGTGGTTTTAGATAGGCTTTCATCTGAAACATCAACCTGAAACCAATTGCTGCCCTTTTCCACCACGGTCATGCAGGCCCCGGCGCACGAAATAGACGCGCCCAAATCGGTATTGGAAATATCCAAGGCCGTGGTAATGGCAATTCTTTTGCCACCATCGGTTTTTTCAACCGATTTCACCGACCCGATATCTGTGATTATTCCTGTAAACAATTTTTTATCGCCTTAGCCTTGTTTGTTATGTGCGCTTTTCATAAACCATGTAGGTGTCAATCCCAAGGGTTCTCTTGTCCAGCACTTGAAACCCTAAGATATTTTCTTTTGCCACATCCATATGGGTAAATGCTTTCAATGAATTTTCACCCAGTTTTATGGGTGCCTCAAACCAGTGTATGCGATCTATTAGCCCTGCCTTCATAAAGGCGGCGTTTAGCGTTGCGCCCGCTTCTACCAGCACGCGGGTTATTCCTTTTTTGCCAAAATATTTCGCCAACCATTCAAGATCTGGTCTGCCGTCATTATCAACCTTATCAGCAGCTATTACCAATGCCCCCATATCCTCAAGCGTTGATACTTTATTCACATCAGGGTTGGGGCCGCAAAAAATCCAAAGTTCATTCCTATCAAGCGTGCTCAATATTTTTGCATTAAGCGAAATACGAAGCTGGCTATCGAGCAACGCCCGAACGGGTGTTTGTTTTTCCATTCCCGGTAAGCGGCATGTGTATTCAGGATCGTCAGTCAGCAAGGTTCCAATACCGAACAGTACCGCATCATGGCTGGCGCGAAGCATGTGGCCACAGTTTCTGGCTATTGCTCCGGTTATGTTTGTTTCAACGCCCGGAGCAGATGCAATGCACCCGTCGCTAGATGCGGCAACCTTTAATGAAAAAATCGGCTTTTGTTTATTTATTAAATTAAAGAACCCAGCGTTTATGTATTTAGCATCATTTTCAAGAACGCCGTGACTAACATCAATGCCTGCGTCTTTTAATTTTTGCATGCCTTTACCCGCTGTTCTGGGGTCGGGGTCGGTGGCGGCAATTACCACCCGCTTTATACCAGCATTAACCAGCGCATCTGCGCATGGTGGAGTTTTTCCCGTGTGGGCACATGGTTCCAACGTAACGTATGCGGTTGCGCCTTTTGTGGAACTGCCGGCACGTTTTATGGCTTGGGTTTCTGCATGGGGTCTGCCACCGGGGCTAGTCCAGCCACGACCAACGATGTGGCCATCATTTACAATAACGCAACCTACCGCCGGGTTTGGCCAAACATTGCCAAGGCCGCGCCTGGCAAGGGCAAGGGCACCTTCCATAAAATGGCTATCAATGTCTTTAGTCGTCGTCACCAAGGTTACCAATAAATTCGTTAAATTCTCTAACCTCGTGGAAGTCTTTGTAAACAGATGCAAAGCGCACATAGGCGATTTGGTCAAGCTCCCGCAGGGTGTTCATTATCATTTCGCCGATGACCTTGGTCGGGATTTCGTTTTCACCCGATGTTTCGAGCTGGCGTTGAATGGAATTAACAATGCGTTCGATCCTATCTTGATCAACCGGGCGTTTACGCAACGCTATATCCATTGAAACTTTTACTTTTTCACGATCAAATGGAACCTTGTCTCCGTTTCCCTTTATCACAATCAATTCGCGCAACTGCACGCGTTCAAATGTGGTAAAGCGAGATTCACAGGCTGGGCAATAACGTCTGCGTCTTATGGCGGAGTTATCCTCCGTCGGACGTGAATCTTTTACCTGTGTGTCATGATTTCCGCAAAAAGGGCAACGCATTATATTGTTCCATTCTTCTTATGTATATTTGGTTTATTTATAAATAGGAAAGCGCGAAAGAAGCGTCTCCACCTTGGCGGCAACGGATTTTTCCGCACTCGTATTGTCTTCAGGATTTTCAGCCAGCCCATCAAGCACTTCACATACTAACTTGCCAACCGTTTTAAATTCATCTTCGTCAAAGCCGCGTGTAGTTGCAGCCGGGGTGCCAAAGCGAACGCCCGACGTGACCATGGGTTTTTCGGTATCAAACGGGATGCCATTTTTATTACAGGTTATGCCAGCACGTTCGAGAGATTTTTCAGCAGCATTGCCCTTGACCCCTTTGGGGCGAAGATCAACCAACATAAGGTGGGTATCGGTTCCGCCGGTTGTTATATCGTAACCGCCCGCTATCATTTCAGCGGCCAGTGTTTGTGCATTTTTTATAACCCGTCCGGCATATTGCTTGAACCCGTCGTCCAAAGCTTCGCCAAAGGCAACGGCCTTGGCTGCAATAACATGCATAAGCGGCCCACCCTGCAAACCTGGAAAAACAGCCGAGTTTATTTTTTTGGCAATGGCAGCATCATTGGTAAGAACCATGCCACCGCGAGGGCCGCGTAATGTTTTGTGTGTGGTGGTGGTTGTGATGTCTGCTATGGGAACCGGGCTGGGGTGCAATCCGGCAGCAACAAGGCCAGCAAAATGCGCCATATCAACCATCAAATACGCACCGACCTCATCGGCAATGGAACGAAAACGGGCAAAATCAATATGGCGTGGATAGGCCGAACCGCCTGCGATAATCATTTTTGGTTTATGTTCTTTTGCCAGCTTTTCAACTTCGTCAAAATCAATTGTGCAATCAGCCTCAACAACGCCGTATTGAACCGCATTAAACCATTTACCCGATTGGGCCGGTGGGGCGCCGTGAGTCAAATGACCACCGGCAGCCAAGCTCATTCCCATAATTGTGTCACCGGGCTGCAACAGCGCCATAAACACAGCGCCATTGGCCTGCGCACCGGAATGGGGCTGAACATTTACAAATTCGGAACCAAAAAGTTTTTTAGCACGTTCGATTGCAAGATTTTCGGCAATGTCGACATATTCGCAACCGCCATAATAACGCCTGCCTGAATAACCTTCGGCATATTTATTGGTGAGAACAGATCCCTGTGCCTCCATTACCGCTTTTGAGACAATGTTTTCCGATGCGATAAGTTCAATTTCATTTCTTTGCCGACCCAACTCTTGATCGATGGCCGCCTTCAAATCAGGATCGCAATCGCTAAGCCCGGCGGTAAAGAATTTTTCTATTTCGTTATTGCTGTATGAACTCATGGGGAGGATATTTCCTATTTTTAAATCAGGGATTACTAAGCAAATCGACGCGACGCTGATGACGTCCGCCTTCAAAATCGGTTGTAAGAAATGTTTTTAGGCAATCAACCGCAATATCTGGGCCAGTAGTCCGTGCGCCAAAACAAATTACATTTGCATCATTGTGTTCGCGACAAAGGCGTGCGCCGGTAACGTCATGAATAAGTGCAGCACGAATATGGGCAAAGCGATTAGCGGCGATGGATATTCCAATACCGCTGCCGCATATCAAAACACCGCGTCCGGCACGACCATCTTTTATTGCTTCGGCAAGCGCATAGCCAAATTCAGGGTAATCAACCGAAGCGGTTGTATTGGTGCCAAGGTTTAAAACCGTATGCCCCCCTGCTTCCATAAGTTCTACAAGCTCTTGCTTAAGGGCAAGTCCACCATGATCGCAGGGTATGGCTATTGTTTCTTTTGACATTGGCTCGCTTTCTATATTCTTGGGTGTTCTAATTTGAGCGACTTTGATACCATATCTCGAATCCAAATGCCAAGCGGACACAAGCTCTCGGGGATGGGGCATTATCTAGGGGGTCAAGAAAATGGGTAAAAAGCTCATTAAACCAATGATTATACCAGCATATCACTACCATTTTCGTCGGATTGCTTGGATTTCTTCTTGGAAATAACATAAGCCAGCTTTCTTGCCGCCAACCGCTTTATGGTCGCTTCACCATATTTAGGGTCAGCCACCATTATGACCTCGGTCCCGGTTTTTGGGTCTATGGCTGTTACCCGCAAAATCCTGCCCACGGGACGAAATTCGAACAAAACCTCCGAGAGCCCCTCCGGTAGCGCTATTCCCCTACCCCTTTTTGATGGTGGTCTTGCCATAATTAAAGCACTTTTCCTGACCTATAGTGTTTTTGGTAGTGTTTCTGGCCCACAAGGGGACACATGTACTAGGGTAATTGCTAGCATTTATTTGGCAATATTTATTTAGCTTTGACGTTCTGGGCTATATTCTTTAACCATCTAAACCATAAGAAAAAATAGAAAGTAGCGATTTGTCCAATAAACCACCACTGACTGGCGATTTTCCATTAACCCGCATGCGCCGCAATCGCAAAGACGATTGGGGTCGTAGGCTGGTGTCTGAAACCAGCCTGAGCGTAAATGACCTTGTCTGGCCGCTTTTCGTTATTGAAGGCGATAATGTATCTGAAAAAGTAAGCTCAATGCCGGGGGTTGAAAAACTTTCCATAGACCGTGCGGTCAAGGCCGCCGGGCAAGCGGTTGATTTGGGAATCCCTGCCATAGCTATTTTTCCCAATACCGAGCCTAAGCTTAAAACTTCTGATGCGGTTGAGGCATTCAATCCCGATAACCTTGTTTGCAGAACGGTAAATGCCATTAAATCAGCGCACCCAGATATTGGTGTTATCTGTGATGTTGCGCTTGACCCTTATAATTCTGACGGTCACGACGGTTTTGTTCGTGATGGCAAAATATTAAATGATGAAACCGTAGATGCGCTTTGCCTGCAGGCAATAGTTCAGGCCAAAGCTGGCTGCGATATAATTGCCCCTTCAGATATGATGGATGGTCGCACCAAGGCAATACGCCACGCTCTTGATGGTGAAGGCTTTGACGATGTGCGCATTCTTTCCTACGCTGCAAAATATGCATCAGCATTTTACGGCCCCTTCCGTGATGCGGTTGGTTCCGGTGGTGCGCTAAAAGGTGATAAAAAAACATACCAAATGGATCCTGCCAACAGCGACGAAGCACTACGCGAAGTCGCAATGGATATTCGCGAAGGCGCAGATATGATAATGGTAAAACCGGGGATGCCGTATTTGGATATTATTGGGCGCATTAAAAGCACGTTTTCCATGCCAACCCTTGCCTATCAGGTATCAGGCGAATATGCGATGATGCACGCAGCAGCCGCTAACGGCTGGCTTGACCTTGATTTAGCAATGATGGAAAGCTTAAGCGCGTTTAAACGCGCAGGCGCAGACGCGGTGTTTACATACTTCGCACCGGTTGTTGCAAAAAAGCTTTTAGAAAAATAAAAAACTTAAGACATGGCTGAGAAATCAAGCAAGCGATCCACATCAAGAACAACCATCAAATTGCTTTCCAGCCTATAAACGCCACCCGCAAACTCACGCCAAACCGGATCTAAGGTGCCGGGGTTGCCTTCATAATCTTTCTTGGAAAGAGGAATAACGTCCCCGACGCTATCAACCAACAGCGTATATAGTTCGTTATGATGCTCCACCGTTACAGCCATCATGTGGTCACTTATTTTTTTGCGCTTAGCATCTTCAGCAGGCACCTCGGCTTCAACTGCGGAATCATCCGCACTCAAAGAAGTGTTTTCTGTTTCTTCATCAGAATCTTGCTTAGCAGAATCTTGCTCGCCATCATCTTGCTTAGCGGAATCTTGCTTAGCAGTATCTTGCTTAGCAGAATCTTGCTCATTAGAAATAAGCGCACTGGATTTATCTTCGGCATTTATGGCGCGGCGCTCAAGGCCGAGACGTATGCGCACATCAATAACTGTAACTATGCGACCACGAAGGTTTATAGACCCGCGGACTTCGGGTGGAGCCAATGGAATAGAAGCAATGCTTTCGGGAAGCAGTATGTCCTGAACAATAAGCACCGGAATGCCAAACAATTGTCCGGCGATATTAAATGTCACAAACTCGGTAGTATCTTCACCACCCACAGCATTAACTTCGCTGGAATCTGTAGCAACAAGAGCCTGACCCGTCATAAATAATACTCCCTAAACCAACTAAATAAATTACCAATACGTATATGGGCTATGCCGAGATGCATTTCCACAAGTATTATTTAATTGATTTTAAGTCTAACCCGACGGAAGGCAAGCAACAACTACGTGATTAACCAAGGGTTTTTTACTTCTTGTGCCGTCAATTACGCTTTAAAAGCGCCCAGAAAGCACTGTGATGCGGGCTGTTTAACCGAGTTCAATCTGGTGCTATAGTCACCTTAAGTTGTTAATAATAGGGGAAAATCACCTCATAAACCTTATAAAATATGGAGAAAACCACGATGTTTTCACTATTTAATCGCAGTTCGCGCAGAACAATTAACATTTTAGGCGGGCTTATGGCCATGCTGGCTTTGGGCGCATGCGGCACACAAGCAATTATTACAGAAACGGCCAAAGCTGCCTTTGAAGACCGCCTAACTGAAGAACAGGTGGTGGATGTCAAAATTAAAGCTGGGATACTTGACCGCATTACCGATATCGATAAGAGCCTAATTTTGGATGTTAGTGTCGATGTCTGGAGAACCCGCACGATGATGACAGGCAGCCTATCTGATGCCAATATCAGAAACTCCGTTATTCGTGCCGCACAAGAAGACAGCCGCATTGGTGATTTTTACAATAATATCCATATTGTTTCAGAGACAGAGCAAGCCCAGCGTCGCGATTGGATGGACAAGGCCAAATCAGGCGGGCAAACAGCTTCTAACATTGTTAGCGATGTATGGATTGAAACAAAAATTAGTGCGCAGCTGTTAACCGAAGAAGGCGTTACTTCTGTTAATTATCGTTGGCGTTCGGTTCTTGGTTCGGTTTATTTAATTGGCGAAGCATCAACTTCTGGTGAGCTAAACAGGGTTCTCGATATAATAGGAGCAACCAAAGGCGTTAAGTCTGTTAAATCACACGTTCTGCTTGGTTCGCGGTAACAGTATTTTAAGGATCCCCCCGAAGTCATGTCAAAAACAACTGCAACGCTTCCGGTTAACGCTGATGATATTAAAAATGCAGCAGCAATAATAAAAGACCGCGTTATAAGAACGCCATCAATGGTATCTAATTCCATTTCTGAAATTAGCGGGGTCAAGGTTGTATTGAAGCTAGAAAATATGCAGCACACTGGTTCGTTTAAGCCTCGTGGTGCATTGGTAAAGCTTTTGTCGTTGGGGGACGCCAGCTCGATCAAGGGCGTTATTGCGGCCAGCGCCGGCAATCATGCACAAGGTGTTGCCTACCATGCGCGTACGCTTGGCATTCCGGCTACCATTGTCATGCCGACCGGAACACCATTTACAAAAATTGCTCGTACCGAAGCCTTGGGTGCAAAAACGGTTTTATATGGTGAAGGTCTTGCTGAATCGCAAGAGTACGCCAAAGAGATATCGAAAAAAGAATCTCTTTCATTTATTCACCCCTACGATGATGCCGCAATAATTTCCGGTCAGGGAACTATAGGATTTGAGATGCTTGAAGATTTTCCCGATCTTGACGCATTGATTGTGCCAATTGGTGGTGGCGGGCTTATTTCTGGCATTGCCATTGCCGCAAAATCAATAAACCCGGATATAAAAATTTATGGTGTTGAGGCAAGCCTTTACCCGGGAATGAGCAACATTCTCAAAGGCCTTGAACCATCAGGTGGCGGGCAAACAATCGCCGAAGGCATTGCGGTTAAGGCACCGGGCGAACTTAACCGAAAAATCATAAAACAATTGATTGAGGAAATATTTTTGGTGGATGAATCCGAACTTGAGCTTGCCATCCAAATGTATCTTGAAAACCAACGCATCGTAACAGAGGGCGCGGGTGCGGCATCGCTAGCCGCACTAATTTCAAACAAAGAACGTTTCAAGGGGCAAAGCGTCGGCCTTGTTGTTTCCGGTGGAAATATTGACTCAAGGGTTCTTGCATCAGCATTAATGCGCGGCCTTGTGCGCGAAGGACGACTGGTGCGCCTAAGAATTCAAATTACCGACACCCCTGGTGTTCTGGCAAAGGTTTCCGGCCTTATTGGAAATGAAGGCGCTAATATTATTGAGGTTTACCATCAACGCCTCTTCTATGACCTGCCCATAAAAGAGGCCGACATGGATGTCGTGGTTGAGACACTAGACATGAAACACGTCAAGCGTCTTATCGGTGCGCTTAATGATGCCGGGTTCCCTGCCCGTCTTATGGGCAGCAGGTCGGATGATATTTAAAAAAATTTGATGTAAAGCTTGGTTGTCCTACCATCGGCAAGCTCTAGACATTTATCAAACTCTACCCCGTCGGCCCAAAATGAATTGCTTATTAATACTGATCCCGGGCGCATCTCATTTTTTGCCTTTTCCAGTAATTTAGCCATTGGTGCGGGCGATAAAAAAGCATAAACCACGTTATATTGGCTCAGGTCTGTATCCCACATGTCGCCAAAACGAACCGAAACATTTCCCCGCATACCAATCAATGTTCTGAACCACGAAATTATAAATGTAAGCGGCGCACTTTCGATGCCTTCAAATTTCCACTCAGGGTATTTGCCTCCCAGATAAGAAACTATTCCGCCAAATCCCGAGCCCAAATCAATAAACACGCCGTCTTCTGGGTCGCTGTCTTCTGGGTCGCTGTCTTCTGGATCGCTGTCTTCTGGATCGCTGTCTTCTGGATCGCTGCCTTCTGGATCGCTGCCTTCTGGATCGCTGCCTTCTGGATCGCTGTCTTTCAAATTAACGCCTTCAATCAGTCCTTCCAACGCACGCCACGTTATGCGGTTGCTTAAATAAAGCGGTACCCGCTCAGCCCCTACATTTTTGTAAAGCGCATATGTTAGTATAAAGCAGGCAAAATAAACCCAAGATGGGATATTTAGATAAAGCGCTCCCCATGTTGCCCACGGCAGAAAAAATTGCACCAAGGCCCAACCCCGACCAAGACCCAAAAGCAAGGTAATGACAGGGGCCAAAACCGCCTGAATTGCCACCAAAACCCAGACCTCAAGGCCCACGCCCGCCCCCACTCCGAGCATTGGCCCCATCCACGAGCCAGCAACCACATCAAGCATCACAACCAAAATCCCGGCGCCCGCTTGGCCCGCCAGAAGGCGTAAAAATGGCCTTTTATATGTGGTTTTTTGTGATTGTTGGGGTAATGACAAGCTTCGCCTCATTCAAATAATGGTAAATAATGGCAATTAATGGTGTAAAGCTTAAATATATCCTCGATTTAGGGTAGAAAATCTTTAATTATTAACTTTGTCCTATATATAACATTTAGACAGTAATCACCCCCGTAAAGCGGGTCCGCAAAAATAGGCAAGCAAAGCATGGTCTTCCCCAACCGCACTAGCACTAAAGGATGTTTGTTATCCGCAGAAGAATCATATATTCAAAATATAACGGGTGGCCCACATCTTAATATGCTTAGGTCCGCTGAGGTGGGTATTTAATGTTTTTCATAGTCGGCTTTGTTATTGTTGTTGCGTCAGTCCTTGGTGGCTACGTTGGTGCTGGTGGCCATCTAGAGGTTCTGTGGCAGCCGCTTGAATTTCTTATTATTTTTGGCGCCGGTATTGGCGCGTTCCTGATTGCCAACCCAATACCCATTACCAAGGGCGTCGGCAGATCAATGGGCGTTCTTATAAAAGGCAGCAAATATAAAAAAGACCATTACGTCGAGCTGTTAACGCTACTTTACAGTGTGTTCAAGCTGGCCAAAAGCAAGGGCGACCTTGCCCTTGAAACCCATGTTGAGAATCCTGGCGAAAGCACATTGTTTGCAAGCTTTCCCAAGTTTCAAGGCGATCATCATGCGGTTGAGTTCATGTGCGATTATTTGCGCATGCTTACCCTTGGTACATCCAACGCGTTTGAGGTTGAGGCATTAATGGATGCCGAGCTTGATGTCCACCACGCCGAAGACGCGGGCATTTCCGGTGCTATGGCAACCCTTGGCGATAGCCTGCCTGCGCTTGGTATCGTTGCTGCGGTTTTGGGCATTATTCATACAATGGGTTCCATTACCGAACCGCCGGAAATTCTTGGCCATCTTATTGGTGGTGCGTTGGTTGGTACCTTCAGTGGTATTTTGTTCTCTTACGGGTTCGTTTCACCGATGGCCCAATTTATGGGGGCAACGTTCGAATCTGATGCTAAATATTTAATGTGTATTCGTACCGGCATACTTGCCCATATGCAGGGATACGCACCGCAGGTTTCGATTGAGTTTTCTCGTAAGGTTCTTAATTCAGATATGAGACCAACATTTATCGAACTTGAAGAGGCCATCAATGAAATTGGCACCGTTGGATAGCCTTTAAGGATAGCCATGCCCGCCGACCAACCAATAATAATCAAACGAGTTAAAAAAGGTGGCCACGGTGCCCACCACGGTGGTGCATGGAAAATTGCCTATGCCGATTTCGTCACCGCGATGATGGCTTTTTTCCTTTTGTTGTGGTTGCTTAATTCCGTTACCCAAGAACAACTAGAGGGCATATCCGACTACTTCACCCCTACGGTTGCCACCCTCAGCAAAAGCGGCTCTGGCAAGATTTTGGGCGGAACAACCATTGCCGACGACGGAACCCAAGAAGACACCATGGGTCGGCCAACAATTGTTATGGACCTTCCTCCGCCAAGTGCCGGCAAAGGTGGTGAGTCCATGAAAGATGCGCCTGCCGAAGGCGATGGCGAAAGCAACGCCAAAGAAGATGCCGCTGCCGAGAGCATTGATACCGAAGCCGATACCGAAGCTAAGGCCGAAGCTAAGGCCGAAGCCGAGAGGAAAAATATTGAGGAAGAGCAGTTCCAAAAAGCCACTGACGAGCTAAAAGAAGCCATGGAAACGTTGCCTGAATTCCAGCAGCTAGCCGAAAGCTTGATGATAGACAACACACCCGAAGGGCTTCGCATTCAGATTGTCGATCAGGACGGCCTTGCCATGTTCCCATCGGGAAGCGCCAAAATGTATGAACATACAGAGCGCGTGCTCTCTCTCGTAACCCAGGTAATACTAAAAATGCCGCAAGAAATATCCATTACCGGGCACACCGATTCAATTCCATTTACCACCCGTGGTGAAGAGTACACCAACTGGGAGCTTTCATCAGACCGCGCCAATTCTGCCCGCAGGTACCTTCTACATGCAGGCGTTCCGCCCGAAAGGCTTTCCCATATAATAGGAAAAGCGGCAACCGAACCGCTTTTACCCGATGACCCTGAAAATTCGCGCAATCGCCGTCTTTCCATTATAGTGTTACGCGGAACAGGCGAGCAAACGTTGCCGGGGGACGCAACGGAAACAACGCCCGATAGTCCAGTAAAGGTACCATCGGTAATTCATGGCGAAAATAATAATCCGTTTCAAAATTAAAACGCTCTAAAATTAAAATATGAGGGTTTGATGCGACATAGCCCCGTTACCGATATAAGATTTTTTTTTATCACCCAACCAATGGGTTGCCCATACCTTGCGGACAAGGTCGAACGCAGGCTTGTAACCGAACTTAGTGGGCGCGATGCGGTTGAAATGAATGACCGACTTTCTCTTTCAGGATTTAGGCGCAGCCATACGGTTGCCTATATTCCAGCCTGCGATAATTGCAATTCATGTGTATCGGTTAGAATACCGGCGCGTGAATTCAAAGCCAGCAAATCACAGCGGCGAATAATAAATAGAAATTCCGACATTACGGTTAGCGAATTGCCCCCCATAGCCACAATTGAACAGTTTGAATTGTTCAAGTCATATATAGATGTCCGTCATGGTGAAGGTGATATGGCAATGATGGATTATTATGACTATGTCGCATTACTAGAAGATACACCCGTAAGGACATCAATTGCCGAATTTCGCAACGATGATAATCGTTTGCTTGGCTGTTGTATTGTGGACAAAATTAGTGGTGGTCTTTCTGCGGTTTACAGTTTTTATGCAAACGACGAAGACCGTCGCAGCCTTGGCATCTATATTATTCTTTGGCTAATAAACCAGGCAAAGGATTTTGGTTTAAGCCACGTCTATCTTGGCTATTGGGTAAGCAAAAGCCCAAAAATGGACTATAAGAAAAACTTTTCCCCGCTCGAAGGTTATGGCGACGGCGGTTGGGCGCGGATATAAATAAAATGACATATCAAATATCCGACCTAGACGAATTTGGCTGGAATACTTTTTTAACATCCCAGCTAGAAACTAGCGACTTTGAACAATCCATACCCGTGCGCGTGATTGCCGTTCATCGTGGAGCAATTAATATTATTGGACCGGGCATTGATGTATCCATTCCGCCATATCAAGCCGATCCCGATGACATTGAAACCCGCACGACCGTAGGAGATTGGCTCTTGGTGGATGTTGAAACGCATCGCCCCACTCGTCTTTTGCAACGCCACAGCTTGTTCAAACGACGCGCAGCAGGAACGGGACGCGACACACAACTGATTGCGGCCAATGTGGATACACTATTTATTGTTACGTCTTGTAATCATGATTTTAATATCGCCAGATTAGAGCGTTACTTAGCCATGGCACATGAGGCCCAAGTTACGCCTATTATTATACTTACCAAATCTGACCTAAGTGATAATTCAGAAAGTTTTGCAAAGCAGGCTTACGGTTTGCAGTCTGTAAGTATGGTTGAAACCATAAACGCGCTTGATCCGCGCGAGGTGGAACGTCTTTTTCCATGGTGCTCCATCGGCCAGACAGTGGCGCTAGTGGGATCATCTGGCGTGGGAAAATCAACGCTCATCAACACCCTGACAGGTGGAGCACACATTGAAACTCAAGAAATCCGTGAAGATGATGCCAAAGGTCGCCACACGACCACAGGGCGCGCGCTTCATTCAATGCCATCAGGCGGATGGTTAATCGACACCCCAGGCATGCGTGAGCTGCAACTGACCGATGTACAAAGTGGGATTGATGAAGTCTTTTCCGACATTGTTGAACTTGCTAGGTCATGTCGATTTTCCACTTGTCAACATGACACAGAGCCGGGGTGCGCCGTTACAGCCGCAATTAAAACAGGCGAGCTAGAAACTGACCGATTAAAAAGGTGGCGTAAATTAATAGCGGAAGATGCTTATAATACCGAGAGCTTGGCCGAGCGACGAACACGCGACAAAACATTTGGCAAAATGGTAAAACGTGTCATGAAAGACAAAAAACATTTCAACGGATCTTAAAAATCCTATGTTTTATTTTTTGCCGACGGCTTTCCATATGGCTGGCATAATGATTACCGCCAGTAGAATCTTGGTAGCGTCGCCCAGCAAGAATGGCATCATGCCCCATTCGATTATTGGTTTATCCCAGCCCAATAATGAGCCTAACCACAAAAGACCAAGGGCATAAATAATCCCATTACCAATAACCATGGCGCTAGCGGTTGAAACAACCCCCCTGTCCCATCCGCGTTCGGCTAAAAAGCCCGTTGCCCAAGCAGCAGCAACAAAGCCCAACAAATATCCGCCGGTTGGCCCCATCATGTAGGCAACGCCCAAACCTTTTTCAGGTGTGCCGGAAAAAACAGGCAATCCCATG
>DAOWFB010000091.1 GCA_030638205.1 Thalassospiraceae bacterium | reverse complement strand
TTTTGATACTGCCATGGGGTCTATGGGTTTGGCGGTGCGTGTTTCGCCACTTTGTTGCGGTGTTGCACCGTGGCAAGATGTGCATTTTGGGGTTTCAGCTTTGCCAGTGCCGTAGTTGGCGTTATACATGGCCTCGCCCTTTGCCGGGTCACCGGCTACGGCACCTTGGGCCATGAAACCTGCGATAATATCATCGCGGGGTCCGGCTTCGGCACTAACTGCAAATATTGCTGTAATAGAAAGAGCTATTAAAAATATTTTTGTGTTTTTCATAACGGTTACTCCTTGATATTTCTCAGTACTTTGGGGGGGTTGTCTATTTTGCTTTTGGAATCTTTATTTTTTGATCATCGAAACGGCCACTGTAATGGTCGGTGTGGCAACCGCTGCAATTTGATTTAACGCCGATACCTTTTATTTTAAAAGTTTCAGCTGTTATTTCATCATGTTTGCGCATCCAATATGGAGTTGCGGTAATTTGCATCGGGTGGGCTGGGTCTAATATGCGGAAACGATTAGCAGCTTCGGTGTCCCATTCTTCACCAGCATATTCGGCAAGGTAAAGCGCGATTTCATTTATTGTGTCTGGATCCAGCGAAGCATCTTCACCGAAATGATCATCAAGGGTTGCCATCATGTCAGCCCAAGATTTAGCGGGCAGCAGGCTAGGGTGAAATGCTGCGTGGCAATCGCCACATTCGGCTTCGTACATTTCATTAGATGGAAGATGTTGAAGCCCCGAAGGCGGCATGGTGGCAAATGATGCCAACAGCGAACCGCCAATAGCGAGAAAAGTTGCTATTACTAAAAATGCCGCAAATGGGCGCGCCTGTCGGTGTACCAATGGTGGGGTTCCTTTGGGTACACGCTTAAGGCCGGTAATCATTGAGCTAACAAGGTTTTCACCGGTAAGCTTTCCTTCTAGAACAACCCCGGCGACATGCATTACAATCATAATGATAAGAAGAATTACAAAAATGTTGTGAACTGGTGCTGCAATTTCGCTAATGGCATAGGATGCGGCGCCTGCTAGTGGGCCTTGGTTTTCTTCGCCACCCAGAACCAACAATCCGGAAACGGTAATTACAGAAAGCACAACCAGCAGGGCAAAAATCATAACAGCGCCTGATGGATTGTGACCGATATAATGACGAACGGGCCTAAGGGTGATAATTTCCTTCATGTGCTCCAAAATGTGAACCGGGCTAAAGGTAAATGTTTCAAGTCTGGCATATTCGGAACCAAACACGCCCCAAGCAAGGCGGAAAATCAAAAGCGTTACGGTGATGTAGCCCGCCCATATGTGCAGACCCATCCACCATTCCGGCGCGATGTAGCCAGTAATAATGCCGATAAACACCATGGTTACCAAAGACCAGTGAAAGGCCCGGGTCGGTATATCCCATACCTTGACCAGTCGGCTTTCGCGCCCGGCTTTGGCATCTGTTGGGCCGCTCATTGGCCCCTGCTCCTGATCGTTGCTCATGGCCCTAGTTTCCCTACAAATTAGGTTATTGATAAAAATATTATATGTTGCTTACTGAACTATTGCTGAATGGGCCGCCTGTCTTTGTTCAGCAATAGTTCATGTTATTTCAGCCATTATACCATGCGAAAACAGATATATATACATAGCCATCCGAGCCTAAATTGCATGAAAAAAACCAATAAAATAATTAAACCTTCAGTCAACATGGCGGCCAATCGGGCGCAGCATGGGGCGAAACCAGATAGGTCAGTCCGGGTCTGGGACCTGCCAACCCGTATATTTCACTGGGCGCTGGTTCTTATGGTTGCTATTGCGTGGATTTCGGCAGAGGCAGATGGCTCTGCCTTTGTTATTCATATTTATTCGGGAACGATGATTGTTGGTTTTGTTATGTTTAGGCTTGTCTGGGGCATAATTGGATCTCGTCATGCATTGTTTGTGGATTTTGTATTTTCGTGGAAAACCGTGAAAGATTATTCAGCCCGTCTTTTATCATTTCGCCCACCCCATAGTGTCGGCCATAACCCGCTGGGCGGATGGATGGTGGTGGGGTTGCTGGCTGTTTTGATGTTGGTAGTTTTGACCGGCATGATGAGCAGCGAAGATGGATATCACGGCCCGCTTTCCCATATTGGGTTTGGCGATATGGACGATGTCCACGAAGGGATAGTTAATTTTCTGGGGCTTTTGATTTTTGTTCATATTGTGGGTGTTTTTGCCCATGGCGTTGTTAGCAGAGAAAATTTGCCTCGGGCCATGGTGACTGGTATCAAAAAATTGCCAGCCAGCATCGCCGCCAACGATATTCGTACAGTAGGAATTATTCGCCCTATAATAGCGTTGGCAATAGGGTTTGCCGCAGTTTGGCTTTTTTGGTCGTAATATAAAAAATAGGCACAAAGCACTTGAAAAATAATAACCTTAAAATTATTCATATTACCGCATTTTGTTTTATGGCTTTGTTGCTGGCTTCCTCTCCGGTATTGGCCGATGATGATGACCAAGAAGTTGCCCGCGAAGCACTAAGCAAGGGTTTAATCAGGCCATTGTCGGAGTTGCTGGAAAAAATTGAATCCATGTACAGCGGCCACATTCTTGAAGTCGAACTTGAATCAGAAGACGATTACAATGACGAAGATGGTGAAATTCTTATTTATGAAATCAAATTTTTGACGTTACAGGGAAATGTTGTGAAACTAAAGTTCGATGCTAAAAACCTTGAACTTTTAGTGACCGATGGATGGGATTTAGATAAGGCCAAGAAAAAATACGAAGATGATGATTAGATAAATTTAACTGGCCAATATTTTTGCCAGGTATTTTTGCCAGGTGGTAAATCTTAGGGGGGGATACGTAATGCGCGTACTTGTTGTTGAAGATGAACCTGATCTACAAAAACAGATAAAACACGCCTTGGTCGAGGCCGGTTATTCTGTTGATGCGGCCTCTGACGGCGAAGAAGGCGGCTTTCTTGGCGATACCGAACCTTATGATGCGGTTGTGCTGGATTTGGGTTTGCCCAAGGTTGACGGCATTAGCGTTCTTAAAAACTGGCGTCAAAATGAGCGCAATATGCCGGTTTTAATTTTAACCGCGCGTGAATTGTGGAATGAAAAAGTTTCAGGTTTTGATGCCGGTGCGGATGATTACCTGACCAAGCCCTTTCATATGGAAGAGCTTTTGGCCCGGGTTCGTGCAATCATTCGTCGCTCTGCTGGACACGCCTCGCCATTGCTTGAATGCGGCCCGGTATTGCTAGACACCAGAACAGGCAAGGTAACTAATGATGGCGAAAGCATAACCTTAACCGCGCACGAATTAAAAGTGCTTTCATATTTTATGCACCATCAAGGCCGTGTGGTATCGCAAACAGAATTGATCGAACATATTTATGACCAAGATTTTGACCGCGATTCAAACACCATAGAAGTATTCATCGCCAGGTTGCGTAAAAAACTATCGCCTGAACTTATAAAAACACATCGCGGGCGAGGCTATTCAATGGTTTCGCCCGAACCTACCCAGCCCAGTTGAATAGGGACATCTAAATGTTTGTCCGTTCGGTAAGTTTTAGGCTTATTTTGTTCTCCACCGCATGGATTGCGCTTGCGCTTGTGGTTGGCGCGGTTGCCCTGTCACAAATTTTTAGAACCCATGTTGAAAAATCTTTTGATAAAGCTCTTAACAGCCATATCGAAGAATTGCTTTCATTTTCCGATGTTGTTAACGGCAAGCTGGTTATGCCGCGTCATCCCAGAGACCCCGATTATTTGCGCCCGCTTTCAGGCTGGTATTGGGAAATAGCGATTAATGGTGAACCCGCCATGCGCTCACGTTCATTGTGGGATCAAGTATTAAATCTGGAAAAAATGCCCCGACCCGAATGAGGAGAATTAATTAGCTTTTCCTCCATCGGCCCGCGTGGAGAAGCACTAAGAATTGCTGCAGAAACATTTACCCTGCCGGGGCTAACCGATGAAATAACAATTTATGC
>DAOWFB010000101.1 GCA_030638205.1 Thalassospiraceae bacterium | reverse complement strand
CGGCGATGATTATGGACAGGGAATAAAAAATAATAATGGCAAACATCCATCCCACGGCAATAGTTGAAGACGGCGCAAAAATTGGCGATGACGTAGAAATTGGCCCTTATTCTATTATTGGCCCTAGCGTCACAATCGAAAGCGGCGTTAAAATATTTTCCCATGTGGTTGTTGGTGGAGTTACTTCCATTGGCAGCGGAACCAGAATATTCCCATTCGCATCCATCGGATCAGAACCGCAGGATTTAAAATTTGGTGGCGAGGTTTCAAAGCTGGAAATAGGTTCTAACAACACAATTCGCGAACATGTAACCATGAACCCCGGCACCGAAGGTGGTGGATTGCTAACCAAAGTTGGTGATAATTGCTTGTTTATGGTTGGTTCTCATGTTGCCCATGATTGCCAGATTGAAAATAATGTAATTCTGGTAAACAACGCCACCCTTGCAGGGCATGTAGAGGTTGGCGAATTTGCAATTATCGGCGGACTTTCTGCGGTGCATCAATTTGTTCGCATTGGCAAGCATGCCATGCTTGGTGGCATGAGCGGCGCCGAAAGCGATGTTATACCCTATGGAATGGTTGTTGGTAATCGTGGCGGTCTCTCTGGGCTTAACCTTGTTGGTATCAAGCGTCGTGGGTTTGACCGGGAAACAATACATTCATTGCGCAATGCCTACCGTTTGCTGTTTGCCAACGAAGGAACTATGGCAGAACGCATTAAAGATGTAGCAGAAATGTTTAAGGGAGTTGAGCCGGTAATGGAAATAATAGATTTTGTTACCACAGATAGTTCCAGATCATTTTGCCAACCGAAGTCGGAAGATGGCTCCTGATAAAAATCACAAAATAGGCATAATAGCGGGCGGCGGTGATCTGCCACGCAAGCTTATTGATGCCTGTAAAAAAAATAATCAGGATTTCCATGTCATTGCCTTTAAGGGGCAGGCCGACAAGGAAACCACAGATGGCATTTCCGATAAGTGCGACTGGTTGCGTCTTGGCGCAATTGGCAAAGCCATAGATATTTTAAAAAGCCAAAACTGCAAAGAGTTGGTAATGGGCGGAACAATTCGCCGTCCGGGAATAGGCTCGCTGTTGCCCGATGCCAGAACCGCAAAATTTTTTCTAAAAACCGGCGCAATGGCTTTGGGTGATAACGGTCTTCTTTCGGCAATAGTTAAAACGCTGGAAGAAGATGACGGTTTTCGGATAATAGGTGTTCATAATATTTTGCCTGAGCTTCTTGCCCCGCTTGGGGTTTTGGGCGCCATAAGCCCAAGCAACAAAGATGCCGGTGATATTGCCACCGCCATTCATGCGGCACTTGATCTTGGACGCAAGGATCTGGGTCAAGGTGCGGTTGTAAGTAATGGAAAAATAATTGCACTAGAAGAAAAAGACGGGACCGATGCCATGTTGGCCCGAGTTGAAAAAATGGAAATTACTGACGGCGGTGTATTGGTCAAGGTTGTCAAACCGGGTCAAGAACGCCGCGTTGATTTGCCAACCATAGGTGTTGATACGGTTGCGGCGGTATCTGCCGCAAAGTTGGGCGGTATTGGAATAGAGGCAGGTGGTGCCATAATTGTTGAGCGTGAAAAAGTGATAAATGCGGCAAACAATGCTGGCATATTCATAATCGGCATTAACCCATCCGAATTTGGTAATTAAATATGGAAAACCAAAATCATAAACCAACAGTTTTTATAATTGCCGGCGAAGCATCGGGCGATGCCCTTGGGGCGAACTTGATAAAGGCATTGATAAAAAAAACACGAGGTAAAATAACATTTTGCGGTGTTGGTGGTGAAAAAATTGAAAATGCTGCTTCTGAAATTGGAATGCATAGCATATTTCCCATGTCTGAACTTTCGGTCATGGGCTTCACCGAAGTATTGCCGAAAATACCAAATCTTCTCAGACGAATAAAACAAACCGTCCAAGAAATTGAACGCATTAGCCCGGATGTGGTGGTTACAATCGATGCCCCTGATTTTGTATTTAGGGTTGCCAAGAAGCTTAAGAAACGCGGCTCAAACATTCCAATTGTTCATTATGTTGCACCCAGTGTTTGGGCATGGCGTCCGGGTAGAGCAAAAAAAATAGCTGGTTTTTTAGACCATCTTTTATGCCTGCTGCCGTTTGAGCCAAAATACTTTAAAGATGTTGGTCTGCCCGCAACATTTGTCGGCCACCCTGTAGTCGAAAGTGAAATTGGTTGCGGTGATGGTGATGATTTCAGGCAGCGCCATAAAATTTCTGAATTTACACCGTTGCTGGCAGTGTTACCGGGCAGCAGGATGGGGGAGGTCTCGCGCCTAACCCCTGTTTTCGGGCGTACGTTGGGATTGTTAAAAAAAACTCACCCCGAGCTTGAGGTGGTTGTGGTTACACTTTCGGGGTTACGTAAGCATATTTCTGCCGCTACTAAAAACTGGCCGGTTCGGGTAAATATCGTTGGCGAAGATGAAAAGGGTGATGCTTTTTCAGCTTGCGATGCAGCACTGGCCGCCAGTGGAACGGTTTCTTTGGAGCTTGCATTGGCGCAAGTTCCGGCTGTTATTGCCTATCGCTTTGGCCCATTAACAGCATTTCTTGCCAAGCGTCTTATCAAGGCAAAATATGCAAACATTGTTAACTTGGTGCTGGATCGCCCAGCCATACCAGAGCTTTTGCTAGATAATTGTCGACCCGATATGCTGGCACCAGAAATATCAAAATTATTAAATGATCAAAATGCCAGAACAGAACAGCGCAAGGCATATGTTGATGCCATGGCAGCCCTTGGGTATGGCACCCTGTCACCGGGCGAGCGTTCGGCCGATGTGGTTCTTGGTGTTATTGCTAATAATTTAAATAAATAAGCTAAAAAATAAAAGGACTATAAAATGAATGAACAATCATTTCGTTTTTTACACACCATGATACGGGTAAGGGATTTAGATAAATCAATTGATTTTTATACCCGACATCTGGGGATGAGCGCACTTAGGCGTAATGATTACGCGGAAGGTAAATTTACCATTGCCTTTGTCGGTTATGGCAGTGAAACCGATAATACGGTTATTGAATTAACCCATAATTGGGATCAAGAAGAAGATTATAGTTTGGGAACAGGGTTTGGCCATTTGGCCATTGCCGTTCCAGATATTTACGCGGCTTGTGATAAAATGGAGAAAGAGGGCGTATCGATACCGCGCCCACCGGGGCCGATGAAACACGGAACCACGGTAATAGCCTTTATCGAAGACCCTGACGGTTACAAGATAGAGCTTATTGAGAAAAAATAATTCTATTTACGTTTTTCTATGGGAACGAAATCACGATGCGTTGCCCCGGTGTAAAGCTGGCGTGGACGACCAATTTTTTGGCTGGGGTCTTCTATCATTTCGTTCCATTGGGCAACCCAACCAACAACACGGGCAACTGCGAACAAAACCGTGAACATTGATGTGGGAATTCCCATTGCTTTGAAAATAATACCCGAATAGAAATCAACGTTGGGGTAAAGTTTCTTTTCGATGAAATACTCATCTTCCAGCGCAATACGTTCTAGTTCCATGGCCAAATCAAGCAGCGGGTCGTCCTTGATGCCCAAATCGTTTAAAACCTCATGGCAGGTTTGGCGCATCACGGTCGCCCTTGGGTCATGGTTTTTATAAACCCGGTGCCCAAAACCCATAAGACGGAACGGATCGTTTTTATCTTTGGCGCGTTTTATAAATTCGCCAACTCGGTCTTTCGAGCCGATTTCATCTAGCATGTTTAAAACAGCTTCATTGGCACCACCGTGGGCAGGCCCCCAAAGAGATGCAATGCCCGATGCGATGCAGGCAAACGGGTTGGCACCGGAAGAACCGGCAATACGCACGGTTGAGGTTGATGCATTTTGCTCATGGTCGGCATGAAGAATAAGAATACGGTCCATGGCCTTGGCCAAAACTGGATTTATTTTATATTCTTCACATGGGTTAGAGAACATCATGTAGAGGAAATTTTCCGAGAACTTTAAATCGTTTTTCGGATAAGCAAACGGAAGCCCACGAGAATAACGATAAGCATTGGCCGCAATGGTCGGCATTTTTGCAAGCATGCGGGTTGAGGCAATAAAGCGATGCTTGGGGTCGGAAATATCGGTGCTATCGTGATAAAACGCCGAAAGCGCACCAACCACACCAACCATAATGGCCATGGGGTGTGAATCTCGCCTGAACCCGGTGAAGAAGTCATTCATCTGTTCATGCAGCATGGTGTGATAGGTTATGCGGTTGAGAAATTTATCTTTTTGATCTTGGGTTGGTAGTTCGCCATAAATCAATAAATAGCACACCTCCATAAAGGTGCTTTCTTCGGCCAGCTGTTTAATTGGATAGCCGCGATAAAGCAGCTCGCCTTTTTCACCGTCAATATAGGTAATTTCTGATTGGCAGCTGCCAGTAGAGGTATATCCGGGGTCGTAGGTAAAACACCCAGTATCAGCATATAATTTGCGAATATCAATAACCCCGGGGCCAATGGTTCCTTCAAGCAGGGGCAATTCCCAGCTTTGTCCGCTGGAGTTATCGGTCAGCGTAAATGATCTTTTGGCTGATTTTGGATCGGGCATATTTACCTCTCTTTTTATTATTTAGTTTATTATTCAGAGCATTACTTAGGTGCGCTTAGGGCATCATCAATTCGGCCAAGGGTTTCCTCTTTTCCGAGTATTTCCAATACTTCGAACATGCCGGGCGATGAATTAGATCCTGTTAGTGCTGCGCGAAGGGGCTGCATCACTGCGCCTAATTTGCAGCCAGCACTTTCTGAAAAAGCCCTAGCTTTTTCTTCAAGCGCGGGAGCGCTCCAGTCATCGGTTTTAAGCAATATAGCACTAAAATCAGCCAGTTTGTCAGAGCCATCACCATTAAGAAGTTTGGCTGCCTTGTCATTCATGGAAAGGGGTCTATTTTTGCAATAAAATGTAGCATTTTCAGATAGCTCTACGATTGTCTTGGCGCGTTCTTTTAGGCCAGCCATACCACTTTTTAGCCTGTTTTCAGCATCATTTGACATGTTTCCAGACAATGTTTCAGTGATTTTAGGCATAATCAGCTGGGTCAGACGTTCGTCATCGGCGCCTCGAATATAATGGGCATTAAGGCTGGTCAGCTTATCCATATCAAACCGGGCGGCGGCTTTGCCCACATCGGCAACATCAAACCATTCAATGGCCTGTTTGCTGGATATTATTTCGTCATCGCCATGTCCCCAGCCAAGACGAAGCAGATAATTGCAAACAGCTTCAGGTAGGAATCCCATTTCTTCGTAGGCCTCAACCCCCAAAGCACCATGACGTTTTGAAAGTTTTTTCCCATCTGCGCCGTGTAAAAGTGGCATATGGGCAAATATGGGCAAATCCCAGCCCATTGCCTTGTAAAGCTGTATTTGCCTAAAGGTATTGGTTAGGTGGTCATCGCCGCGAATAACGTGGGTTATTCCCATGTCATGGTCGTCAACAACAACGGCCAGCATGTATGTGGGGGTTCCATCTGCGCGCAACAGAACAAAATCATCTATCTCGGTATTTTCAACGCTAACGTCACCTTGAATAATATCGTTTATGGCTGTTGTTCCAGTTTGTTCCGCCTTTATGCGAATAACCGGGGGAATACCTTGGGGTGCGTCACTTGCATCGCGATCACGCCATCTGCCGTCATAACGCATGGGCTTGCCTTCGGATTTGGCTTTTTCGCGCATTTCGCTCAGCTCTTCGGGTGAGCAATAACAATTATATGCTTTGCCTTCGGCCAATAATTTTTTTGCCACATCAACATGGTTCTGCCTACGTGAATACTGACTTATGGGATCTTCGTCTGCATCTAGGCCAAGCCAGTGCATTCCGTGAATTATTGCCTTCGTGGCTTCATCGGTTGATCTGGCCCGGTCGGTATCTTCAATTCTCAGCAGAAACTTTCCGCCCATATGGCGAGAATAAAGCCAGTTGAACAATGCCGTTCTGGCACCGCCAATATGTAGAAATCCTGTGGGTGAGGGGGCGAATCTGGTAACAACGGTCATGGCGGGAAAACAAATCCTCGTTCTTAGGTGAAGTTTGGCATTATTATGAATTGGAGTGGGGTTTAACACATTTAAGGCATTCTTACAAAATCATACACACAAAATAATATAGGGTGCCACTGATGGGGATTTAAGGCTTTTGGGCCAACAAGAGGGTACAAAAACGTTCAGTACAGCATATGCTGTCCGCCAAACTCAAATGTGGTTGGCAAGCATTGCGCACGCACTTGGTGTTGAGCGCGAACGCTGGATATTGTGGATTCCAGTTTTGTGCGGCATCGGTATCGGGGTCTATTTTTCTCTTAGCTTCGAGCCGTCATTATGGTTTGGCCCCATATTGGTTCTGATTGCAGGATTGTTGTTATTTATGACAACAGCCAATGACGCCTCTAGCCATTACTTTTTGACGATTACTTTTGTTGCTATGCTTGTATTTGGGTTGGGGTTTAGTGCGGCGCAAATTGCCACATGGTCGGCAGATGGCCCAATGCTTACAAAAGAAATTGGCCCGGTCGATGTTAGCGGTCAAGTGGTTCGGGTTGAGCATCGGCCCAAATCAAAACGCATTATCCTTGAAAAATTACAAATCAGCACCATGGCGCCCGATAAAATACCACATTCAGTTCGTATTGTATTGCAAGCAAAGCAACCAGCTATTGCAAGCGGCGACTGGGTACGTGTTTGGGCAACACTTAAGCCACCGTCTCCACCGGCGTCACCCGGCGCATTTGATTTTCAACGCCAATCATATTTTCGCGGCCTTGGCGGAGTTGGCTTTTCGTTTGGCACGGCAATTATTGAGGCCACGGCACCAACCACGGGCGCGGCGTCAATTCCTTTTATGGTTGAGAGGGTGCGCGAAAGCATTAATTTAACCGTCCGCTCAGTTCTTGTTGGTGAAAAAGGTGGAGTTGCCAGCGCCTTGATGACGGGCGATCGTTCGGCCATACCTAGGGACACAATGAACGCAATGCGTAATTCCGGGCTTGCGCACTTGCTCGCCATATCGGGGCTTCATGTGGGCTTGGTTGCGGGAATATTATTTTTTTCCGTCCGTGCAATTTTGGTGCTAATTCCGGGGCTGGCGTTAAGGTACCCGGTTAAAAAATGGGCAGCAATTGTAGCTATGCTTGGTGCCTTTAGTTACACCCTTGTTTCGGGCACCACCATACCGACCCAGCGGGCGTTTCTTATGCTTTCGTTTGTTTTGTTGGCAATTGTTTTTGACCGGCAGGGCATTTCAATGCGCACCGTTGCATGGGCGGCTATGGCAATTCTACTTATTTCACCCGAAAGCATACTGGGGGCAAGCTTTCAGCTTTCATTTGCCGCCGTAGTTGCATTGGTGGCGTTCTATGAAGAATTCAGAGATCGTGATAAATACCGTAACCAGCAAAAATCACATTTCAGAAAAATGTCTTATTATGTGGTTGGTGTAGCATTGACCACGTTGGTTGCGGGCCTGGCAACCGCCCCCTTTGCCGCATTTCATTTTAATAGCGTCGCAACGTTCGGTCTAATTGCAAACCTTGTCGCCGTGCCCGTTACGGCACTTTGGATAATGCCTGCAGCCGTTAGCGCGTTTGTTCTTATACCCCTTGGCCTTGAGGATATTGCCCTTCATGTAATGGGTGCTGGGATTGAGGTGGTGGTCTGGGTCGCTAAAACAGTATCTGAAATGCCCGGCGCAGTCAGGGTTACACCGGCTTTCCCCGTGTGGGGTTTGGTATTGGTTGTGATGGGCGGTTTGTGGGCCGCAATATGGCGAGGAAAAATACGCCTTGCAGGATTTCCAATAATTATTTTAGGGATGACAAGCTCAATTTTTTTACAAGCTCCGGATATTCTTGTTTCATCTAATGCAAAATTGGCCGCCGTGCGCACAGATGGCGGCGGTTATATGGTTTCGACCCTAAGACGAGCAAGATTTGAAAGGAACATATGGCTACGCCGTGCAGGGCTTTATGGCGCCGAAGGAAAGTGGCCAAAAAATGGAACAACCGATAGCGTTTCCTGTGATGCGATTGGTTGTATATATCAAAAAAATAACAAAAAAATTTCTTTTGCCAGAACCGCGCAAGCATTTGCAGAAGATTGCGCCAGTGGCACGGATGTATTGTTTGCACTTGAAAAGGGAATAGAGGTTGCCGGATACGATAATGGAGAAGCTGCCGGTTGTACCAGTGTTTCACATTTGGTTACCGCAAGTGATCTTAAGAAAAATGGCACTTACGCACTTTGGTTAAATGATGATGGCATCAAAGTAGAAACCGTAAACCAGCGGCGCGGCAATAGGCCTTGGATAATTGGGGATAATTAATTAAGGATAATTAATTAAGGGTAATTAATATTTACGCACCAGCCCAACAAGCCGACCTTGAACGGCAACCCGGTCGGGGCCGAAAATGCGAGTTTCAAAATCTTTGTTGGCGGGTTCCAGGGCAATGGAATTATTTTTACGACGAAGCCTTTTGAGTGTCGCCTCTTCACCATCAACCAAGGCAACGCAAATCGTTCCATTTTCAACACGGTTGGTGCGTTCGATAATTACCGTATCACCATCAAAGATGCCTGCTTCAATCATTGAATCGCCATCAACCTCAAGCGCAAAATGTTCGCCGCCATGTAACATGGATGTGGGAATATCAACATAGCTAGAAGGATCGCTTATCGCTTCTATTGGTGTGCCGGCAGCAATGCGCCCAAGCATGGGGATCGAGGCGGCCTCGCCATCGCCGCTTTTATTTGTTTGTAAATTTTGAGAACGTTCAGGCCCAAAATCACCACGTATAACATTTTCAGCGATAATTTCCGGCATATTGGTGGTGTTATCAGGGGTATCAGTCATGTTTTCAGGAAGCTTGAGAATTTCGAGCGCCCGGGCGCGATGGGGAAGGCGGCGGATAAAGCCACGTTCTTCAAGCCCGCTAATCAGCCGATGGATGCCCGATTTGGATTTAAGGCCAAGGGCATCTTTCATTTCATCAAACGATGGCGGAACGCCGGTTTCCTTGATGCGGGTGTTGAGTAGGGATAAAAGCTCGTACTGTTTTTTGGTCAGCATTTGGTCACCTAATTATGGCTCATCAATAAATAGAACAAAACAAAAACGTCAACCAATGTTCTACTTTAGTTCTCATTTGTCGTCAAGGCCCAGTTTTTGGCTGAGCGCTTCATGATCGCCCCATGATTTCTGGCATAAATGCCCGGCAAAACGCATACTTGGGCCATGGATTCGAATAAATACATAAAAACCACCCATAACGCTTGGTTTATGGCCATGGGGCTTTTGGCGTCATTGGTGCTGCTGGTTTCCGCCTGTGGAGAGGTTCCTAAAAAGGCCCCCGACCCCGAGGGCGAACATTGCTTGGTTGCGCTTGAAAAGCTATCCAAGGATTTTGACGATGTGGCATTAATAAAATCTCGCGGTTGGGATGTGGAAAACATAAAAAATGTTTCGCTAACTTTTGATTATACGGTTCCGGCAAAGGGAACCGCCACCCCGGAAGAATCCTTTCGCGGGCTTATGGTTTGCCGTTATGAATATTCCATCAAAACCCGAACAACCAAGGGCCGTGAAGCAAAGGCAATTGCCATACGTTTTCGTGGTCGCCAGCTAGCATTGAACGAATTGCTATTGCTCAATACTTCTATTTCCGGGGTAAAATCTCGGCTCAAGTGGCCCGAGTAATCATTCTTTAATCAGCCACATACTCACCTGACTTGCCGCCATCTTTATGGGTAAGGCGCACATCACCAATGCGCATGGATTTATCCATTGCCTTGCACATATCGTAAACGGTTAGTGCGGCAACGGAAACGGCGGTTAACGCTTCCATCTCGACCCCGGTTTTGCCGACCAGTTTGCAGGTGGCGGTTATATCAACCGCGTTTCTGGTTTCATCGATTGATAATTCAACCTTTACCGATGAAAGGGACAGGGGGTGGCAAAGGGGAATAAGGTCGGGCGTTTTTTTAGCCCCCATAATTCCGGCCAATTGCGCAACGCTTAACACGTCGCCTTTTTTAACGCTGCCGTCCGAAATGCGGTTTATTGCAGCGGCTGACATAAAAACAGAACCTTTTGCCGTGGCGGTTCGTTCGGTAGCATTTTTGGCCGAAACATCAACCATCACCGCGTTGCCGTCTTTATCTATGTGGGTTAGGTCGCTCATAATTTTTGCCCTAAACAGCGGTCAGTAAATTGCGGGTTGCTTGCTCAACATTATTTTCACGCATTAATGATTCGCCAATTAAAAAACAACTAGCCCCGGCATTTTTCATACGCAACAAATCACCCGGCGTATGAAGCCCGCTTTCGGAAACCAGCATTTTATCATCGGGAACCATGTCGGCAAGTTCTTCGGTGGTGGCGGTATCAATCTCTAACGTTTTTAAGTTGCGGTTGTTAATACCGATAAGGGGCGTGCTTAATTTTAACGCGCGCTCCATTTCAATATCGTTGTGAACTTCAACCAATACATCGAGATTTATTTTGTTTGCAACCTCTTCAAGTTCAGCTGCCGCATCATCGCTAAGGGCGGCCATAATAAGCAAAATGCAATCGGCACCCAAGGCACGCGCCTCATAAACCTGATAAGCATCAAGCATAAAATCTTTGCGCAAAACCGGTAATGACACCGCACCCCGTGCCTGAATTAAATACTCATCCGACCCTTGAAAATAAGGTTCATCAGTTAGCACGCTTAAACACGCGGCCCCGCCGTTTTCATAATCTTTGGCAAGGCTTGCGGGGTTAAAATCTTCGCGGATTAAACCCTTGGATGGTGATGCTTTTTTTATTTCGGCAATAAGCCCATATTGACCAAGGCTTTCCTTGGCTTTTAGCGCATTAATAAAGCCGCGTGTCGGGTTATTGGCGTTTGCATTGTTGGCCGCATCAATTATTTCAGCAAGCGGGCGTTCGGATTTTTTATTTTCAATGTGCTGGCGTTTATCCGCACATATTTTTTCTAAGATATCGCTCATTTAATGTTTTATCCGCCAACTTCATCATCAAGGTCGCCACCAACTGGTTCGTTGGTAACATTGATAAGGCTTTCAAGTGTATCCAATGCTTTTTTATCATCAATCGCCGCCGCCGCCATTTGAACGCCGGATTTAAGATCATCAACCTTGCCGGCAACTATCAATGACGCCGCCGCATTTAAAAGAACAATATCTCGGTAAGGCCCGGCTTCGCCTTCTAGCAATGCGGTTAATGCTTTCGCGTTGTGTTTGGCATCGCCACCTTTTAGGTCTTCGGGTTTTGCCAAATCAATCCCGGCATCGGATGGTGAAATTTCAAATTCGGTTACTTTGCCGTCTTTTAATTGGGCAACAAATGTTTTTCCGGTTGTGGTAATTTCATCAAGCCCGTCCGAACCATGAACAACCCACGCCATTTCGCTGCCCAAATTGCCCAATGTTTGCGCCATGGGCACAATCCATTCTTTGGCAAATGCGCCTGTCATCTGGCGCTTTACATTTGCCGGGTTGGAAAGGGGGCCAAGAATATTAAAAATTGTGCGAACACCCAATTCAATTCGTGCGGGCATAACGTGCCTTATTGCGCTGTGATGGCGCGGTGCCATTAAAAAACAAATTCCGGCTTCATTAAGAGCGCGTTTTACCAAATCCATATTGCAATCAATGTTGATGCCTAGTGCGCCCAACACATCGGACGCACCGGATTTAGACGAAAGTGCGCGGTTACCGTGCTTGGCTATGGGCACACCGCAGGCCGCGGTTACAATGGCGGCGGCGGTTGAAATATTATATGTGCCCGAACCATCACCGCCGGTGCCGACAATATCCATGGCGCCGGGCGGTGCGGGAATGGATAACATTTTTGCCCGCATGGTTTTTACCGCGGCGGTTATTTCGTCAACGGTTTCACCTCGCGTGCGTAGCGCCATAAGAAAGCCCGCAATTTGTGCGGTGGTGGCCCCGCCCGACATTATTATGTCAAACGCTTGCTCGGCCTCGGACGCCGATAAAACTTCGCCGTCGCCGACTTTGTTTAAAATTGGTTTTAGTTCCATTGGTATGTCGTTCATGCTGCGGCCTTTTTAGAACTGGAAATATCAATAAAGTTTTTCAAAATGTCATGACCATGCTCGGATGCTATGCTTTCGGGGTGAAACTGAACACCAAACATTGGTCTGGTTTTATGACTGATGCCTTGAATTACACCATCGTTGCTTGTGGCTGTTACCTCAAGGCAATCGGGCAGGCTACCGGGTTCAATGGTCAGCGAATGATAGCGGGTCGCTTCAAGAGGTGAGGGAATGCCCGTAAATACGCCATTACCATTATGGCTGATTATATCGACCTTGCCGTGCATAGGTTTGGGCGCACGAACAATATTTGCGCCAAAATGCTGGGCAATGGATTGATGGCCAAGACAAACCCCAAAAACCGGCATGTTTTCAGGCAGTGCCGCCAATAGATCAAGGCAGATACCGGCATGGGGCGGGTCGCACGGCCCCGGCGATATGACTATTCCTTCTGGCTTCATGGCAATGGCCTCAGTGGGTGTGATGGCATCATTGCGCCTGACCTCCACATCCGCACCCAGCTCGCCCAAAAAATGGAGCAGGTTATAGGTGAAGCTGTCGTAGTTATCTATGAGTAAAAACATGTTATTTCAATAACTTACCTTAGGTTTCCTGGAATTTCCCGTTTTTCCGGGCGTTTGATTTTTATTGGCCACAGAATGCCTTGAAATATCAATATAACAAAGCTTTTTAGCCATTTTAGGGCTTGAGAGAAAATGCTTTGACCTTCCAGTCTCTGGAAGGTTCATGCTATACTTTCCCCTTAACTGTAAGGTTCTCAAATACCATGCCCGTAAATTTAATTCATCTGTCTTTACCCGTAGAGGGCATGACCTGCGCGTCTTGCGCCGGGCGCATTGAACGTCAATTAATCAAGGTTGATGGCGTTTCCGTTGCTGCGGTTAATTTAGCAGCCGAGACCGCCGATATTGAATTTGACCCAAGCCTGGTTGATGTGGCCAAAATAAGCGAAACAATTGTAAAAACCGGGTTTGGGGTTCCTGATAATAATTTAGATTTTGCCATCGAAGGCATGACGTGTGCGTCTTGTGTATCTAGGGTTGAAAAATCTATCGAAAAACTTGCTGGTATAAAAAACGTGACCGTAAATTTGGCCGATGAAACCGCCCACGTAATCGTTTCGGCGGGCGGGGTGGGTGCGGCTGATATTATTCGCAGCATTGAAAAGGCCGGATACATTGCCAGCCTAATAGAAAACGTAGAAGAATTTGGCAGTGCAGATGATTTACGCGCAGCAAAAAAATTAAAAAAAGATTACATAAATTTTATCGGTTCAGCCGTGCTAACCGTTCCGTTGGTTTTGCAAATGGTTTGGATGCTAGCTGGTATTGATTATGAAATACCCGGCATTGTCCAAATGGGGCTGGCATCGGTAGTTCAATTTTATTTTGGGCTGCGTTTTTATAATCCGGCGTGGAAATCATTAAAGGCCGGAAGCGGCAACATGGATTTGCTTGTGGTCATGGGAACCATGGCGGCATGGTCGTTAAGCGCATGGCGGGTGCTGGCGAATATAGAAGGGCATTTATATTTTGAAGCATCAGCCGCAGTTTTAACATTAATTCTTTTGGGCAAGTTTCTTGAAAGCAGGGCCAAGCGCGGAACCACCGGGGCAATCCGCGCGTTGATGAAATTAAAACCCGCAACCGCCATGGTGATTTCATCGGATGGCTCAGAGGTGGAAGTCCCGGCATCAAGTATCAATTCCGGCGATGTGGTTGTTATTCGCCCGGGCGAACGGGTTGCGGTTGATGGCGTAATTATAAAAGGTCAAACCAGCATGGACGAAAGCCTGCTAACGGGTGAAAGCCTGCCGGTGATAAAATCCGTTGATGATAACGTGGTTGGCGGTTCCATAAATGCCGATGGCATGGTGCATGTTCGGGCAACCACTGTTGGGGCGGAATCAACCCTTAGTGCAATTATTCGTATGATACAGGGTGCGCAGGCATCCAAAGCCCCGGTGCAAAAACTGGTGGATCAAATTGCTGCGGTGTTTGTCCCGGCAGTTATTTTAATAGCCTTTGTTACATGGGGGGCGTGGTGGTTTGTGGGTAGCGACTGGGAAGTCGGGCTTATAAATGCGGTTACGGTTTTGGTTATTGCCTGCCCCTGTGCGCTGGGCCTAGCGACACCCACGGCCATAATGGTCGGCACCGGAAGTGCGGCAGCAAGCGGGATATTGATTAAAGACGCTGAGGCGCTGGAGCTATCACACAAGGTTGACGTGGTGGTGTTTGATAAAACCGGAACGCTCACAAAAGGAAAGCCCACAGTTTCGGCGGTTCAACCAATTGGTATGGGCGAAGATGAATTGCTGGAAATTATCGCCAGCGCACAAACGGGAAGCGAGCACCCACTGGCCCGGGCCATTATGGTTTATGCAAAAGAAAAAGGTGTCGATGTGCCCTCGCCGGAAACTTTTCGCGCCCTTGTGGGTCGCGGGGTTGAGGCCGTGGTCGGTGGGCGGGCGGTGTTAATAGGAAGTCGCCGCCTGATGGAAGAAAAAGAAATCGATATTTCTTCTTATGACGATGCAGCCGCCGCCATTGAAAAAAATGGCCAAAGCGTTATTTGGGCAGCAGTTGATTTGGTGCTTGCGGGTTATGTCGCGGTTGGCGACAGGCCGAAAGAAAATGCCGCCAAGGCGATTGCATTGCTAAAAAAACAAGGCATTCGCCCCATAATGCTAACGGGTGATAACCAATTGACGGCAAAGGCAATAGCAAAATCAGTTGGCCTAATTGAGGCTGACGTAATTGCCGAGGTTCTACCCGATGCCAAGGCAGCCGAGGTTGAGCGCCTTAAAAAATCTGGCCATACGGTCGCCATGGTTGGCGATGGAGTTAATGACGCACCGGCATTGGCCACGGCCCATGTGGGCATGGCCATGGGTGGCGGCACCGACGTTGCCATGCATACCGCAGGCATAACCCTGATGCGGGGCGACCCTGAACTGGTGGTCGATGCGCTAAGGGTATCAAGGGCAACGGTTATAAAAATAAGACAAAATCTGTTTTGGGCTTTTTTCTATAACACGGTTGCCCTGCCAATGGCGGCGATGGGTTTGTTAAACCCGGTAATTGCTGGTGCGGCCATGGCATTAAGCAGCGTTTCGGTTGTTACTAATTCTTTATTATTAAAACGATGGAAAGGTGGAAATTAAAAATGAATATAGGAAATGCATCAAAAATGTCTGGCGTTCCAGCCAAGACCATTCGTTACTATGAATCCGTTGGCTTAATTCCACCCGCTGGGCGAACCGCCAATGGTTACCGCGATTACGATAAAAAAGACGTAGAGGTTCTAAGGTTTATAAAACGTTCGCGCAGCCTTGGTTTTAGCGTTAGCG
>DAOWFB010000145.1 GCA_030638205.1 Thalassospiraceae bacterium | reverse complement strand
TTGAACAATCGCGTTAGGTTTAACCGTAGGGGTATGGGGGTTGGTCAGGCCCACCGGTTTCATGGGCCCATATGAAAGGGGGTGTGGGCCGCGCTCGGCCATGACCTCAATTGGTAGGCAGCCTTCGAAATAGGGGGTGCTTTCCTCCCATTCCTTGAAGCTGACCTTTTCCCCGGTTATCAGCGCGTCAATAAAGCCGTCATATTGTTCTTTTGACATGGGCAGGTTGATGTAATCCTTGCCATCACCCTTGTCATAACGCGATTGGAACCATGCCTTTTCAAAATCGATGCTGCCAAAATGGATTATGGGTGCGATGGCATCAAAAAACGCCATTTGTCCGGTTCCGGTAAGCTGGCGAATGTTTTCAGATAGCCCGTCGGATGTAAGCGGCCCGGTGGCGATTATGATGTGCTCGGCGTCTATGGATGCGGGATCGGTTATTTCTTCGCGCTTAACCTCTATTAATGGGTTTTCGGCTATGGCATTGGTGACAAACCCGGAAAACGCATCCCGGTCCACCGCCAGCGCACCACCGGCAGGAACGCGGGTTTTACTGGCGGCAAGCATCACCAATGATCCGGCCCGGCGCATTTCTTCGTGTAGTACACCAACCGCGTTGCCTTCAGAATCATCGGATCTGAACGAATTGGAGCACACCAATTCCGCCAGACCATCGCTTTGGTGGGCAGGGGTTCCTTGTGTTGGCCGCATTTCGTGCAGAACCACCGGGATGTCCATGGCTGCCAGCACCCATGCGGCTTCGCTTCCGGCTAGGCCGCCGCCGATTATGTGAACAGGGTCTTTTTTTCTATTATCTGGTGTGTTTTGGGGCATGGCTGGCAGGGATAATGCCTATGGCGGCGTGTGGCAACACCTTTTAGGTGGGTGCTTGCCTGACTTGGCCTTGACTTGGCCTTGACTTGGGTCTCTTCCGGGACTAATTCATCAGCAAGATTGACCAATTTAACATATAGGAGACCAGCCGTGGATCAACTTGCCTCGGATTCAGTAATTAGCATCGCACTTGCTGCCAGTATTTTTATGATATTTAAGTTTATGCCCCGCATATTGGCATGGGGAATACCATTTCACAGACCAGATGTAATTAAAGGTCGTATGGATAATGGCGACAACATTTTGATTATTGATGTGCGAACGGGCGCAGAATTTACCAGTGAATTAGGACATGTTCCAGGGTCTATTAACCTTGATGCCGCAACATTAGCTGGCAGAATAAACGAATTGGGCGATAAGCTTGCCCCACATAAAGATGCTCCAGTGGTGGTTACTTGCCGTACCCACAACCGTTCACCACGGGTGGCCAAGCTTTTAAAATCAGCTGGTTTTAATGATGTGTCTGTTCTTAATGGCGGGGTTAGCGCATGGAACAAGGCCGGGCTTCCGACAGAACGCCAAGTTTAGCTAAAATATGAAATTTTAATGAGGTGGCGGGCGCTGATTATATTTTGGTGCCTGCCGCTTGTTTTGCGCTGTCTTTGGCGCAGGTCTGCTCATTCATATCCGGGCGGACAAGGGATGTTGGGCGCCATTCTTTTTTGCTGTTTACGTCGAGAAATAGTCCGCAGTTGCTGGCCATGCTAACCGCAATATTTGTGCATTTACTGCTAGAATTATAAAAACAAACGTTTCTTTCGCACCCCAGATTTCCCATGATACCGCCCCTAATTATCTATAATTTAACATCAAATTTTATGCATTTTGTTCCTTTATGCGGAAATGGGCTGTGACGTACATCACACGCCACCAAAATATACGGCAGATAACATTAGGAATATTATGTAAGTATCTGAAATATAATACTATTTATTTTTATTTGGTTTTTTAGTTTTGAGGCATTTTTTTAGGTAATTCCCGGTGTGGCTTTTTGGATTAGCCGCCACCTGTTCCGGGGTTCCTTGGGCCACAATCTGCCCACCGCCGGAACCGCCCTCGGGGCCAAGGTCTATTACCCAGTCTGCGGTTTTTATGACATCAAGATTATGCTCGATAACCACCATGGTATTTCCAGCATCAACCAGCGCATGAAGCACATCTAGCAGCTTGTTTACATCATGAAAATGAAGCCCGGTGGTGGGTTCATCCAGAATATAAAGGGTGCGCCCGGTGGCCCGTTTAGATAGCTCTTTGGCCAACTTTACCCTTTGCGCCTCGCCGCCGGAAAGGGTAGTTGCCTGTTGGCCGAGATGAATGTAATCGAGCCCGACCTGGGTCAGGGTTGCCAGTTTATCTTTTATGGTGGGCACCGCCTTGAAAAATGCCAAGCCTTCTTCGACTGTCATATCCAAAACATCGGCAATTGATTTATCGCGAAACCTAATTTCCAGCGTTTCACGATTATAGCGCCTGCCTTTGCAAACATCGCACTCAACGTAAACATCGGGCAGGAAGTGCATTTCTATCTTAATCACGCCATCACCCTGACAGGCTTCGCAGCGACCACCTTTTACGTTGAACGAAAACCTTCCGGCCTTGTAGCCACGACGCTTGGCCTCGGGCAGGGCAGCAAACCATTCGCGAATTGGGGTAAACGCCCCGGTGTATGTGGCGGGGTTTGATCTGGGTGTGCGGCCAATGGGTGATTGGTCGATATCAACTACCTTGTCTATCAATTCCAGCCCATCAATACGCTTGTGGCTTCCGGGGTGGGTTCTTGACCCGTGCAGGTGCTTGGCCGTTGCCTTGTATAGGGTATCAATCACCAAGGTGGATTTACCACCGCCGGAAACACCGGTTACGCAGGTAAAGGTGCCCAATGGAAAATCGGCATTAATTTTGCGCAAGTTATTTTGTTCAGCACCGACCACGGTAAGTTTTTGCCCACGGTGCCCGTCTCGACGCCTATCCGGTACGGCTACTTCTTGTTTGCCGTTGAGATACTGCCCGGTCAGGCTTTTTTTGGTCGCTAGTATTTTTTTCAAACTTCCACGAGCAACGATTTCACCGCCATGAACCCCGGCACCGGGGCCCATATCTATAATATAATCGGCGGTGCGAATGGCCTCTTCGTCATGCTCGACCACAATTACCGTATTGCCCAGATCGCGCAGCCTTTTCAGTGTGGTTAGCAGGCGGTCATTGTCACGCTGATGCAGGCCAATGGATGGCTCGTCCAGCACATACAAAACACCGGTAAGGCCCGAACCTATCTGGCTGGCAAGGCGGATGCGCTGGCTTTCACCACCGGAAAGCGTTCCCGATGAACGGCCAAGGGTAAGATATTCAAGCCCAACATTTTTAAGAAAGCCAAGGCGTTCGTTAATTTCACGCAAAATGCGTTCGGCAATTTCCAGTTCTTTCTTTTTTAGCTTTTTTTCCAGCCCACCAAACCATTTTACCAATTCGGCGATAGACATTCCGGAAACCTCGGAAACATGCAGTTTGTTGATTCTTACCGCTAAGGCCTCTGGTCTTAGCCTGTGCCCGCCACAGGCATCGCATCTGGTTACGGTTTGGTATTTAGAAATTTCATCACGCACCCAATTGCTATCTGTTTCCAGCCAGCGTCTTTCCATGTTGGGGATCACCCCTTCAAACGGCTTGATTACCTCGTAGGTTTTTTTATTATCAACATAGCGCATGGTGACGCTTTCACCTTTGGTTCCATAAAGAACCACATCCCGCATTTTTGCCGGTAATTTTCCAAACGGCTTGTTGATGTCAAATTTAAAATGACCGGCAAGGCTTTCAAGAGTTTGTGCATAATAAGGCGAGCTTGAATTAGACCACGGCCCAATTGCCCCATCGATAAGAGATTTTCCCGCATCCGGAACCACAAGTTCGGGGTCGATGTACATTTTAGTGCCAAGTCCATCGCAGGTCGGACAGGCTCCAAACGGGTTGTTGAATGAAAAAAGCCTAGGTTCTATTTCGTCAATGGTAAAACCCGATACTGGGCAGGCGAATTTTGCCGAAAATACGCTGCGCGCATCATTATCGGCATTATCGACAAATGCTATGCCGTCGGCCAGTGTCAGCGCGGTTTCAAAGCTGTCAGCCAGACGGCTTTCAATTCCTTTTTTCAGCTTTATGCGATCAACCACCACCTCGATATCGTGTTTTACTTTTTTATTTAATGTTGGAACGTCTTCGATGTCCCACATTTCGCCATCAATTTTTACCCGTTGGAAACCGCGCTTGGCTAAATCTTTCAGTTCTTTTTTGTATTCACCTTTGCGGCCACGAACTATGGGCGCCAGAAGCAAAAGCCTTGATCCTTCTTTTACCTTCATTACCCGGTCAACCATTTGGCTTATGGTTTGGCTTTCAATGGGTAGCCCGGTTGCGGGTGAATGGGGAACCCCAACTCGGGCCCATAACAGGCGCATGTAATCATAAATTTCGGTTACGGTTCCGACGGTTGATCTTGGGTTTCTGGAAGTGGTTTTTTGTTCAATAGATATTGCCGGGCTTAACCCTTCGATCGAATCCACGTCAGGTTTGGACATAAGTTCAAGAAATTGCCTTGCATAGGCCGACAGGCTTTCCACATAACGGCGCTGGCCTTCGGCATAGATTGTGTCAAAGGCCAAGGATGATTTGCCCGATCCCGATAGTCCGGTAATGACCACAAGCGAATCTCTTGGGATATCTACATCAACACCCCTTAGATTGTGCTCGCGGGCACCCTTTACGCTGATGAATTTATGCATTTTAATGAGCCCGTATCGAGGTGTATGGTACGCCCATGGGCGCTTGATTGATATGTAGCCTCGCTATGGTGGCAAGTCAAAGCCTCAGGCTTACAGCCAAAAAAAGCAGTAACAGGCGGCAATCGCAATATTGACTGGATTTGCGACCCACTAAGGTGGAAAATGGTCATATTGGACAGTCTGTTAGGACTTGCTTAACTGCGCGGCCCACAACATATAAACAACTAACCTGAGGGACTAACCTAAGGGACTGGCCTGACGTAGTATGGTCACGGATGTATTAAATATAAAGGGCACGTAGAAGAGTATGGCGGATTATAATTTATCCAGACTTAATTTTCTCATAGTTGATGATAACAAGCACATGCGCGCACTTGTGAAAAGCATCTTGCACGCGCTTGGCGTTAAAAGCATCCTTGAAGCAGGTGATGGTGCCGATGCGTTTAAAGAGCTTCGCCATTTTCCCGCCGACGTTATTATTTGCGATTGGTCTATGCAGCCATTAGATGGACTTGATTTTGTTCGCATGGTTCGCACCGGAACCGATAGCCCCAATCCGTTTGTTCCCATAATTATGTTGACCGGCCATACGGAAATGCACCGCGTTATGGAGGCACGCGATTCAGGCGTTCATGAATTTTTGGCAAAGCCAATTTCTGCCAAAGGTATTTATTCCAGAATTCGTACCATTATTGAAAACCCGCGCCCGTTTATTCGCGCCGGTATTTATTTTGGCCCCGATAGGCGGCGCAAGGAAAACCCAAATTACAACGGGCCGGAACGTCGCAAAGCAGACAAGGGTGAAGTTGAGGGTAGTGTCGGGTCTATTTCCGATAAGCTTAAGGACGACACCAATAAAGACAAAGGCAGTAACAAAGGTAGCGACGGTGATGACGGCGGCGATGCTGAAACGCCAGAACTTTCGCAAGATGAAATCAACGCCCTGCTTAATGGGTAGTCACAACCCCATGCTTGCGAACGCAGTATCTTATGGGTATTCTTTGTAACAAGAGATAATAAAGCCATAAAATATATGGCCACAAACGGGAAGTGCAACAAAAACCATGTCAGACGATTCTGAAATAATAACCCCGCCAAGCAATCTTCAAAACAAAGTTGAAAAAGGTGGCCCCGGTGCGGTTGACCTTGATGCCATAGCGCGGGCTGAGAAAGTTATTGCCAATCTTGCCGGCGATTATGTTAATTGGGCCAAGGAAGATTTGGTAAAGCTTGAAGCTGCCTACAAAAACCTTAAAGAGGGAAATGGCGAGCAAAAAGAATTGCTGCTTGGCGTTTTTAACGTAGCCCACGATATGAAAGGTCAAGGCGGAAGCTTTGATTATGAATTGATGACCGCCGTTGGTGACAAGCTTTGCCGGCTTGTTGAAAAACTAGACAAGGTCGGACCTAAAGAGGTTGAAAAAATTCGTATATATGTTGATGCCATGCAGGTAATTATAGGACACAAATTAAATGGCGATGGTGGCAAAGAAGGCCAGCAGTTGCTTATGGGGCTGGAAGTGTTAGTTCAAAAATCTTAAAAGTGCGCAAATAAATATTTATTAACAAGCCCCCGTTCTGGGGTTTTGTTTTGCCTGTGCTATTTTTTTAAGGTGAGCTTATTCGCACAGCCTGTCGCTTATTCCCACCAACCATTCAAGATGGCGTTCAAGCTGGCCAATGTCATGGTCTAGCCACTCACCCAAAAACCCAGGGTCTTCTCCGTGATGGGAGCGCAGGTCAACAAGGCGAGCAAGCTCGGTTTCGCAGGTATCGATAAGTATTTCTGCCTGTTGGCACTGGTCTTCGGTGGGTAACAGGTGGATGAAGCGTAGCTTTAACGTTGTTATTAGCTTGTTCACATCACTGCCCGATGCCCGAAGCTTTGCCGTCATTAAATTGCGGAACTCTTTGCGCCCATCATCGGTTAATAGCAATTGGGAATCATCTTCCATGCCCTTGCCATCAATTGCTTCAACCAG
>DAOWFB010000168.1 GCA_030638205.1 Thalassospiraceae bacterium | reverse complement strand
TATCGGAGCCTAAAGGAAATATCAGATAAATGGACCCGTTTAACGTTACCTATTTTGGATCGTTTCTTGCCGGGCTGTTAAGCTTTGCTTCGCCCTGCGTATTGCCATTGATACCGGCCTATCTTTGTTTTTTAGGTGGCGCATCATTGGATGAGCTAACGGCCGAAGGCGGCATTGATCGCGCAGTCCAGCGCCGTGTCTTTCGTTCGTCCATAGCGTTTGTTTTTGGATTTGCCACCGTATTCATAGCATTGGGCGCAACGGCAACCACCATCAGCATTATGGTTGCGGAAAATATGAGCATGCTGGCAAAAATTGCCGGTGTGATCATTGTTATATTTGGCCTGCACTACGCTGGCGCGTTTCGTATTGGCTTTCTTAATTTTGAAGGCCGCTTTCATGTTCAAAACAAACCTTCGGGGCTTGTTGGTAGCTACATATTAGGCCTCGCCTTTGCCTTTGGCTGGACACCATGTGTCGGGCCCATACTGGCGACAATCCTTATGGTTGCCGGTTCCAACAGCGACGTTTGGTATGGCATTTCACTGTTGGCGGTTTATGCGGCAGGAATTGGCTTGCCGTTTTTGCTGGCAGCATTTGCGGTAAAGCCATTTATGGCATTTCTTGCGCGCTTTAAAAAACACATGCATACGGTTGAAATATCCATAGGCGTATTGTTGATTGTAACCGGAATAGCCATTTTCACCGGATCACTTGCCGATGCATCACAATGGTTGTTGGAAACCTTCCCGGCGTTTACCAGCATCGGTTAAATAATAATCACATTTTTGGCGGAAGATCCTTGGGCAATTCGTCTGCGTAAAGATCGTACTCTATGCCCATTTTATCCAGCTCCCCACCAATACCGCCGAGCCAACGTTGAAAGTTTGGTTCGCTCTCATACCCATTTGTGCGTGCGTATTTAAACAAGAAATAAAAATGAAACGGTTTGAAATAACCTGGAATGCGCAATACTTCGGCATCTCTTCCTGATTTAGTGCCAATCTTTTCCATGCTTTCAGGATAAAAAATAGATGTCGGGGTAAACAGAACCCCCCACTTGTTGGCTAAATCTTTTTCTTTTAGCACCTCGCCGTCAAAATCGGTTACTTCGCGATCACCCCACAGGTTTAGCTGAATGACCATAAAGTTATTCTTGATGGAATTAACAATGCGCGGAATGCGAAGGTTTACTTCGTGCATTCGCTTGCAGTATGGACAACCGCGCTGTTCCCAAATTATTACAAGACGCTTGCCGTTTTTTGCGGCCTCAACAAGGTCTTCACCAAGGTCGAGAAATCCATCGTGAAACCAGCTTTGTTCGTGCATGCCATCCTCGCCGGTAGTGGGCATTGGCAGCAAATGATTATCGGCTAGTGCGCTGGTGGATATGGATATAACAATTACGGCAACAATAAATCTAATGATAAACATAAATCATCTCCGTTTATTTTTTTAATTACTCAGGGCCAAATAACCGACCATCCCAGCCGCCAGAAATGGTGCCGCAAGAACGATTAATCTGGCACGTTTGAGCATTCTTTTGCTTCTTTCAAAAGTATGTTTTCAAGGTTAGGTTATTATAGCTTATTCGCCCCCCAAGCGCACCGTTTGATTGATTTTTTTGTCTATTTACAATGTTTTAACGCTAAATTTGGAATACTACTTATGCGTCAGTTTTTATTTGGTTTGGCCCTTTTTATCACTTCTGCTTGCGGGTTAATTGTGGAAATTGTCGCCGGAAGAATGTTGGCGCCCTATGTGGGAATGTCACTTTACACATGGACCGCAATCATTGCTGTGGTGCTGGCCGGGCTTTCGATTGGGCATTGGGTTGGTGGCGTTTTAGCGGCACCGCACGTAAATGCGAAAATTGGATCTCGACGCGTTGCCTGGGCTTTGGGCTTTGGGGCTATTTCTACGCTTGCTTCATTGGTGCTAATCAAAACCGTGTCCGGGCACCTTGTGCAAAGCTCCATGGGGTTAGTGCCGATTATCGTGATGCTTGCCACCGCGCTTTTCTTTTTACCTAGTTTTTTTGTGGGCATCGTATCTCCTATTTTGACAAAAATTACCATAGATGAAAGCAATCATCACGGTGGTCGAATAATTGGAAGAATGTATGCATTGGGAACGCTTGGTTCCATTGCCGGAACATTATCAGCGGGGTATTTTTTTATTTCATGGATTGGATCCAGTGGAACCATAATTATGGTTGCAGCAATTTATGCAATAATGTCTTTGCTTTTTGCTATTGCCGATCAATTTCGTTTTCTTATGGTGGCGGTAGTTGGCAGCGGCGGGGTGCTTCTGGCGACTGTGGGGGATGGCATTGGCGCATTCCATAGCCCTTGTGATATTGAAAGCGATTATTTTTGCATTCGCATTAATAGCCATGAAAGTGCCGATATCGGAACCAGCCGTATTATGACGCTGGATCATTTGGTTAATTCAATTAATGTAAAAAACGATCCCGGATTGCTTTTAAGTCCCAGCGTCCATTTTGTTGACGAATACACCAAGGCTCGTTTTGGAAACAAATCACCCGATGCTTTTTTTATTGGTGGTGGTGGCTTTACCCTGCCGCGCGCATGGGCGAACGATTATAAAAATACCAAAATTATCGTGGCAGAAATTGATCCCGCCGTGACCATGGCCGCAAAAAACTTGCTTTGGTTTAACGCTAGCGCACCGGGCATTAATATAATCCACCAAGATGGCAGATTGGCACTACAGAAATCCCCTCCCCGGCCAATTTATGATGTTGTTTTTGGTGATGCCTTTCTGGGTGTTTCAATACCACCTCATTTGGTAAGCCTTGAATTTCACGATGAAATAGCCAGAAGGCTAAAACCAAATGGTTTTTATGCCATAAACGTGGTTGATCGCGGCTCAAACCCCAAATTTATGCTTAGTCTGGCCAAAACCCTAAAAGAAAGCTTTCCTGTTGTTGAGGTTTGGGTCGACGAAACCCTAATTGGGGCTATGGGTAGGATTAATTATGTGCTTGTGTCTGGGAATAATGGCCTTAGACAGAAGCACTTAACAAATGTCCGAGGTGAAAAAAGGGTTTGGGCGAAATGGCCCCCGGCAAACCTTGAAAAACGCCTGAATGATCAGAGTTTAAGCATCTTGACCGATGATTTTGCCCCGGTTAACAGGCTTATGGCCGACATATCCCTGCCCATACTTGACCTCAAATAATATTAGGTATATCTAATACTCTTAAAAACCCCTACTTATTTATGGTGATTCTTGAAAATCACCCTGGGAAGAAACATGGCAGAAATATCTGTAAATATCGAAGATCTGGAAAAATCGACAAGCGTTGCCAGCGGCCTTCTCAAGGCCATGAGCAACCAGACCAGATTGATGATTTTGTGCCAACTGTTGCGCGGTGAAAAAACCGCCGGCGAATTAGATAGTGCCACCCAACTAAGCCAATCGGCGCTATCGCAACATTTAGCGGTTTTACGTGACCACGGATTAGTTCAAACCAGAAGACAATCGCAAAATATATATTATTCTCTTGCTGGTGAAGAGCCCAAAGCAATAATTGAAGTTTTATATAGTATATACAATCAAGGCGATGAAGATTGCGCTTGATATTTATTTCAAATTTCTAATTACATTCAATCTTGCCTATGCGGCAACATTCCGGCCAAGGCCAATAATAAATGCAAATATATCTCCCTATTGCCGAGGTGTCGGTAAACATATTCCTTATTCTTGGCATGGGTGGTGGCGTAGGCTTTCTATCCGGACTGTTTGGTGTCGGCGGTGGATTTTTAATGACACCGCTTCTTATTTTTATTGGCATACCACCGGCAGTTGCGGTTGCGACTGAGGCCAACCAGATTGTTGCTTCTTCGGTTTCTGGTGTTTTGGCACACTGGAAACGTGGCAACGTAGATTTTAAAATGGGTGCCGCTCTATTGGTTGGCGGTGTTGTTGGATCAACGCTTGGGGTTTGGTTATTTACACTTTTGCGCGAACTTGGCCAAATCGACCTTGTTATTAAGCTTTCATACGTGATTTTCCTTGGCATAATTGGCTCGCTAATGTTTGGCGAAAGCCTGCGTGCATTATTGCGTTCCAAAAACAAGGTTCCGCCAAAACGTCGCCAGCATTATTGGATACACGGCCTTCCTTTTAAAGTGCGTTTTAAGCATTCAAAAGTTTATATTAGTGCCCTTCTGCCAATTGCTATTGGCATGTTGGTTGGCATTCTTTCTGCGATTATGGGTGTTGGTGGTGGGTTTGTTATGGTTCCGGCCATGATTTACTTGCTGGGGATGCCCACATCGGTTGTGGTTGGCACATCGTTATTCCAAATTATTTTTGTTACCGCAAACGTAACTATATTGCAGTCGGTAAATAACTTTGCAGTTGACGTAGTTTTGGCCATATTGCTTCTTATCGGGGCGGTAATTGGCGCACAGTTCGGTGCGCGCGCCGGAGCCAAGTTGGGTGGCGAACAGCTTCGCATTCTATTGGCGCTAATGGTTCTTGGTGTTTGTGTAAAAATTGCACTGGACCTAACCTTGGAACCCAACGACATCTATACCATTGGTCAGGCGGGTGGGCATTGATGAAAATGCAAAAATACATATCAGCCATTATAGCGCTCACCATGGGCGCAATGTTTTTAGCCCCTTCACCCAAGGCTGCCGAGCCTGGATACATCGATATTGACCTATCAAAGCCCGAGGTCGAGCTTACCGCGTCATTTGATGGGGCCGAGCTTTTGCTTTTCGGCATCCATAACCCGGGAACAGACGTAATTATTGTTGTTCGTGGCCCCGGATTAGACACCCCCGTAAGGCGCAAAGAGCGCGTTGCCGGCGTTTGGGTAAATAGTGATGAAATAATTTTCAAAGACGTTCCAACGTTTTATTCTACCGCATCCACCTTGCCACCTAGTAAAATATTATCGGCTAAAATACTTAAGCGTTATGAAATTGGTGTGGAAAATTTAAATCTAGAAATTGAAAACTCAACAGTTTCAAAAGATGAGATAAAGTTATTTTCCGATGGCCTGATACGAAATATGACAAACGTTGATCTTTATGGCAGCGATGTATCGAAAATTATCAAGGTCGGTAAGCAATTATTTCGCACCAACCTTTGGTTTCCGTCAAATGTTTCCGTCGGTGATTACACCGTAACTACCCATCTGGTAAAAGATGGCAATATAATAAATACCAAGGCTACCAATATTGTGGTTCACAAGGTGGGGATTGAGGCCGGTATTTATAATTTTGCCCATGATTATGCTCTTTTATACGGTATTCTTGCCGTTATTATTGCCGTAGTGTCAGGATGGACGGCCAACGCAGCATTCAGGAAAGGTTGATTTAAAATGTCCGATAGTAACGCACCAAATATAAGCTGCATGCCAACCAGTGATGGTAACAAAAAAAAGGAATTTACCTTTCTTTGTGTTGTTGATGATAGCGAAGAGCTCAGCCGTGCGGTTCGCTTTTCCTGTCGCCGGGCCGAACGCGTTGGTGGCAATGTTGCGCTGGTTTACATTATTCAACCCGCTGAATTTTCCCATTGGGTTTCGGTTGGCGACCTTATGCGCGAAGAAGCCCGACAAGAAGCAGAAGATCTTATGCTTGGTGTTTCAAAGGGTGTGCAAGATTGCTCTGGCTTAACCCCTACTATCTATATCCGCGAAGGAAACATGGCCGAAGAACTAATAGACCTTATTGATGAAGAAAAAAGCATATCTCTTCTGGTTCTTGGTGCAGCTGCGGGCGACGATGGCCCCGGCCCATTGATTAGCTATTTCATGGAAAAAGCCGCAGGTAAGTTGCGTGTTCCCATTACCGTTGTTCCCGGAAATTTGAGCAACGAAGAAATAGATTCCATTACTTAATGATTAAAGTGCGTAGCAGTAGCTACGGCGTACACTTGTACGCTAGGTAAAGGGTGTGCATTAACGCACGATCATTACCGAATTGTGTGCGTTTTCCATAACCTTAAACGCAACCGATCCCATGAAAAATCTTTCTAAACCAGATTTTCCAGAATCTGCCAAAACGATTAAAGAATAATCTGGGCCAGCCTCGATTATTTCATCTACCGGGTTGCCGACCTTGGTTATGGCGTCGACCACATCAATTCCCATTCCCTTTAATTCTACCCGCGCCTCTTCAACATAGCCTTTTGCTTCCTGTTCACTTTCAACATCTTGAGATACGGAAATTAACGATATGGGGCATTTAC
>DAOWFB010000160.1 GCA_030638205.1 Thalassospiraceae bacterium | reverse complement strand
CCATACAGGCGGTGGGAGTGTTTATTATTGCGCTGGTGGCCATGCTGACCTTTGCTTCGGCTACCCAGCAATACATGTTTGTACGTAACAGGCTATGGGAAACATTAACACTGCTGCTAATTGCGTTTACCATGTTCCGCCCGGGTTATTGGCTAGACAGAGTAAGCGCGCCTTATGATTACCGCTCGGGAACGGAGATTGTAGAATTAGCTAGCACCGCACCCGAAGATGGAAGTTTACGCATTGTTGTTTCTGGCCCAGATAGCCGCTACGGCGATATGTATACAACCACGGTTATGGTACCATTGGGCAAGATCGGTAACGGCGAAGACCGCCTCATGACCGCTGCCGGAATAATGGTAAATATTGACGGCAATATGGCCACCCTAGAGGAACCCATGCCGAGCACCGCATTATCGCTGGTCATGCTGGAATTTGATTTTTATGGCGATAGCCCGGTAAAGATTGATCGCATTGAGGTACCAACCGAACGCATGGATAAGGAATTCTTTTTCATTCCTGCTATCGCACTGTTATTTTTTATAATTGCATTACAGCGCAGAAGATTGCGCAGAGAAACAGCATAGGGAGAATATAGCCATGTATAAAAACATACTTTTGGCGGTTGACCTTAATGATGAAAAATCGTGGAAACGCGCCGTTCCGGATGCGGTTGAATTAGTCCGCGCATCTAGCGGTAAATTAAATATCATGACGGTTATTCCTGATTTTGGGATGAGCATTGTTGGGCAATTTTTCCGAAAAGATTATGAAAAAGACGTTGCTGAAAAAGTTCTGGCCGCATTGAAAAATTTTGTTAAATCCAACATACCTGATGATATTCAGGTTCGTCATGCGGTGGGCGAAGGCAATGTCTATGAAGCAATTCTTGATATGGCCAAAGAAATGTCAGCTGATCTTATTGTGGTTTCATCGGGCAGAGATGATTTAAAAGATTTTCTTCTTGGCCCCAACGCCGCCCGCATTGTTCGTCATGCCGATTGTTCGGTATTGGTTGTTAGAAATTAAAGTCCTACTGTAAAAATCATGAACCCTATTTTATGGCAGCCATCTAAACAACGGATAGAACAAACAAACATTGCTCGTCTGATGAATGCTGCGGGCATTTCTGATTTCAACGATTTTTATGATTTTTCCATAAACTCACCTGAAAAATTTTGGGACTTGGTGCGCACCGATAGCAACCTTGTTGCGACCCACTGGGGCGACAGGGTGCTAGAAAATAAAGACGCAATGCCTGGCGCCAAATGGTTTGGTGATGCCCGTCTAAATTATGCCGAAAATCTGCTGCAAGGGCCCAGCACCGATAACAGTGGTGATAGCGATGCAATCATATTCAGGGGCGAAGATAAGGCATCATACCGCCTTAGCTGGAATCAACTAAGGGCCGAAGTCTCGCGTGTATCCCAAGGGTTGAAAGAAGCCGGAATAAAACCCGGTGACCGGATTGTTGGATACCTTCCCAATATGCCCGAAGCGGTAATCGCCATGCTGGCCACAACTGCCATTGGTGCTGTTTGGTCTTCTTGTTCGCCTGATTTTGGGGTTGAAGGCGTGATCGAGCGTTTTAAGCAAATCGAGCCTAAGGTGCTTTTTGCCGCCGAGGGATATTATTACGGCGGCAAGCGTTTTGATTGCATGGAAAAATTATCAAGCATCCAAAAAAAGTTGCCAACATTAATTCAAACAGTAATAGTTGAATATACTCAGGCTGCAACAAATCTAGCAACCCTTGACGCTGCGGTAACGTGGGATGATTTTATCAGTGGTTTTATTGCGGGCGAAATTGAATATACCCACCTACCCTTTGATCATCCGCTTTTTATAATGTTTTCTTCCGGCACAACCGGGGTGCCAAAATGCATTGTTCACGGTGCCGGGGGAACGCTTATTCAACATACAAAAGAGCATCTTTATCATTGTGATATAAAGCCAGCCGATAAGGTTTTTTATTTTACCACCTGCGGATGGATGATGTGGAACTGGCTGGTTAGCGCACTGGCCAGCGGTGCAACATTGGCTTTGTATGATGGATCGCCATTTTACCCCGGCCCGGAAGCACTGTTTAATTATATTGATGCCGAAGGTATTGCATTTTTTGGCACATCGGCAAAATATATAGATGCCCTAAAACAAAATGGATTTAGCACAAGCAAAAGCCATAAACTTGAAAACCTTAAAACCATTGCTTCAACCGGTTCTCCATTGGTGGCGGAATCATTTGAATATGTTTATAAAAACATAAAAGCCGATGTTCAGCTTGCGTCCATTTCTGGTGGAACCGATATAATATCATGCTTTATTTTAGGAAACCCCATAGGCCCGGTGCGCCGTGGTGAAATACAAACCCGCGGGCTGGGCATGGCAGTTAATGTATTTAATGATGATGGCCTGCCCGTTAGGTGCGAAAAAGGTGAATTGGTATGTACAAAACCATTCCCATCAATGCCAATTGGGTTTTGGAATGACCCGGACGGAAGCCGTTATAGTGGGGCATATTTTGAACGCTTCCCCGGCATCTGGCATCATGGTGATTTTATAGAAATTACCGAAAACGGTGGAATAGTTGTTTATGGCAGGTCAGATGCAACGCTGAACCCCGGTGGAGTTCGCATCGGTACTGCAGAAATATATCGCCAAGTTGAACAATTAAATGAAATTGTCGAAAGCATAGCCATTGGCCAGCAATGGGATGGCGACGTAAGAATAGTTTTATTTGTTATGTTGGCAGATGGCATAACGCTGAGCGATACCCTTGTATCTACCATAAAACGACAAATAAAAGAAAAATGTTCCCCCCGCCATGTTCCGGCAAAAATTATTGCGGTAAATGATATACCGCGCACAAGATCAGGAAAAATAACTGAAATTGCCGTAAGAAATGCGGTTGAAGGAATTGAAATTAAAAACAAAGAGGCACTTTTAAACCCCGATGCTTTGTCAAATTTTATTAATTTGGATGAATTAAAAAACTAAGCTGCAACAGCATTACTTACTGCATCAATAAGCATTTGTGCCTCAAACGGTTTTTCAAGTGACGCAGTTGCGCCAAATGCTTCCGCTACCGAAAGGTGATTTTTTTGCAACATTTCCTCACCGCCAGAAATTGTAATTACTTTTAGATTGGGGAAAGTTTTTCGCATTTCGCCGATCATTTCAAGCCCGTAAATGTCGGGCAAGATAAGGTCTACAATCGCAGCGCCAAAAATATTATCTTTTATGGTACTAATTCCATCTGCGGCATTGGCGCAATCAACCACATCGTGACCAACGCTTTCTAATGCAGTTCTGATTGAAAGCCTTACTTCTCTGTCGCCGTCAATTACTAGTATCTTGCTCAAACCTAAATCTCCAAATATGCGTTATCTACGCACAAATATAACCAATGCACCCATGACAAAAAATATGCCATCCGGGTAGCTTACCTAATCAATTTGTACTGCCACACTCGGTTACGGGCATAATCATTTCGGGAAAATTGGTAAAAACCCCATCCACACCCATAACAAACATATCTTTTGCTGCCATAGGGTCGTCTACCGTATAGACCAATGCAGAGTACCCGGCAGATTTGATTTCTTTTACAAGCTCAAGGTTGGCGTTTGAGTAATGAAAATGAATGCTAACGCAATTATTGCGCTGCATAATTTCACGCCAGTTTTCAGGAACATTATCGACAATTAACCCGCACGGCATCTGGGGGTTAATTTTTTGAAACGTTTGCAAGCATACCTCACTAGTTGAGGAAACTAACATTGGCGCATTTGCTTGCCAGTTTTTATTAACCTCATCCGCGACAATTTTTGCGGTCTTTTCTTCTAGGCCCGCTGATGGCTTTATTTCCATGTTAAAAAAAAGCTTATGCTTATTAATCGTCTTCATGGCCTGTTTTAAGGTTGGGATAGGCTCGCCCGCAAATGTACCGTCAAACCAGCTTCCGGCATCAAGTTTTTGTATTTCATTAATAGTTTTTTGTGTAATCAGCCCATTGCCATTGGATGTGCGATCAACGTTTTCATCATGCAGCATAACCGCAATACCGTCGCTGCTAATGGTTACGTCCAATTCAACCGCAGTCACGCCCAAATCACTAGCGCGAACAATGGCCACCAACGTATTTTCCGGTGCCGTTCCACTGGCCCCACGATGGGCAATTACTTTTGGTATATCAATTAACGCCATAGGTGGAGCATATCACCCGAGCAGCCATGTGCGCACCTAGAAACATTACAGCATGCAAACCTTGGCGAGCCATGGGGGATTTTACTGATCGGGTGTACTCAAAGCATCCCTGATTACCGCAAGCGCCTTATTAACGTTAATTGGCTTGGTCAGGTAGTCCCTGAAGCCTGCGTTCATACCGCGCTCAATATCTCTCGGCATGGCTGCTGCACTGACGGCAATAACCGGTATGTGTCGTGTCGCATCATTGGCCTGCAAAATACCCATCGCATTGATGCCGTCCATGCCCGACAGGTTAATGTCCATTAAAATCAGGTCGGGCGGGTCGCTTTCTATCATCGCTAAACCTATTTCTGCGGTGTGGGCCGAGACCAGCTCAAGCCCCGGTTCGCGGCTGATGATCTTTTCCATTAATTTCAGGTTGGCCGGGTTATCCTCGATGTAAAATATCATTTTGGCCGTTTCGCCAGCAGCAAAGCTAACACTGGGGATTACCTCCAAGGCGTCCACATCAATAATTTGTTGTTCTGCCTGAGATTCGTCCGCCAACGGTAGGGCAAAACAAAATGTCGTGCCCTCGCCCTCAACACTTTCAAAATTGATTTTACCACCCATAAGATTAACCAGCTCTCGGGTAATGGTCAGGCCAATCCCGGTTCCTTCAATATCTGATGATTCACGGCCCAACCGGTGAAATGGCTGGAACAGCTCATCATACAGTTTTGCTGGAATACCCGACCCGGTATCGGTTACCGAGAAACGGAGCTTGTCGTGACCGAGGCGTTCCCATGAAATGGTGATACGGCCGTTTTCGCGATTATACTTCACGGCGTTGGAAAGCAGGTTCAGCAATACCTGTTTAAAGCGCGTCCGGTCAGCCATAACTTTAGGAAGTTTGCTGGCACTGATCTGGTTATCAATTTCAATGCCTCGCTTTGATGCCATGTGAGACGCCATGGTCATGCAACTGTCCACAATCAGGTTGGGGCTTACCGGTTCAATGGAAATTGATAATTGCCCGCTTTCGATTTTAGCCAGATCCAGCACTTCGTTGATAAGTTTCAGAAGATGCTCCCCGCCCTTGAGGATTTGCCCAACCGATTCCTCTTGGTCGCTACTTAAGGGGTGGATAGGATCGCACTCAAGAAGCTGGCCAAAACCGAGAATGGCGTTAAGGGGTGTGCGCAATTCATGGCTCATGGAGGAAAGAAAGTCAGACTTGGCACGGTTTGCATCATTGGCCAGCTTTTTAGCCTTCAGGGCATCAAGTTCTGCTTGTTTACGTTCGGTAATATCAGTGCGGATAGCCACATACTGAAACGGCTCTCCCTTTTCATTGAGGAACGGAACAATAGAAGTGTAAGCCCAATTAAAACCGCCTTTTTTCTTGGCGTTTTTAATTTCACCGCGCCAAACCTTGCCGCTGGTGATAGTGTCCCATAAATCTTTATAAAATTCGTCTGAATGCTCATTGGACTTCAGCATTCGGTGATTATGGCCGAGTAATTCTTCACGTTGAAAACCACTAATCTTACAGAACTTGTCGTTAACAAGAATTATATTGCCGTTAACATCAGTGATGCTGACGACGGCATGTTCATCCATTGCGCGTTTCTGGAAATCCAACTCCCTTTTGGTCTTCTTGCGTTCGGTTATATCGCGTACCATCGCCACAAATAAATAGCCGCCCTTAGATGGCAAAAGACTGATACGAACTTCTATGGGAAAAATCGAGCCATCCTTGCGACGGTGTGCTGTTTCAATCGTCACGGGGTATTTCGCTGGGTCAGCTATACCCAGATCCCATTTATCGCGAAGCTTATCAAAATCGATGGCAGCATCCAGTTGGGCAATGTTCATGGATATCAACTCATCGCGGGTATAGCCAGTCTGAACACAGGCAACTTTATTTACATCAAATACTTTTCCATATCGGTCATGGATGTAGATTCCATCGCCCGCATTTTCAACCATGGAACGGAACCGCCGCTCACTGTCGAGTAGCGTTATTTCATGGCTTTTGCGTTGCGCAATAAGAACTGCCACAACCCAGATGGCAAAAAGAGCTAGCCCACGGTTGGTGAGAACAACCCAATAAACACCGCCTTCAGGGGATGCAATATAGCCAATAACGGTCAGCACGCTGGCCAAGGTAGCTAGGATATATACCCGTCGGATGGATTCAGACCATGCCCCGACCATAACCAGGGCAACATATGGAACGGCACCAGCAACACCGAGAGGTAGATTTAAATCAACCGCCAAGACTATCGCCGCTATGGCCGCTGCAAGTAAGGTCATTTTCATAGGTGTTCTAATATCTTCTTCAATGAGCCCTGCCCCATACCCGAGGCATCAAGGGGTGTGTTATTTGAATTATCGGAAATGGGGAGTAGACAACACGATTTAACCTTTTTCGTTTTTTGCGCTCATATTATTTTTATTATAGATACAAAATCACATCAAGCACTGAAATATGAAGGGGTATTACCCATATAATTATTGGAAAATACGCAGAAAACTGAGGTAGAGGGCTTTTGTACGTACGCGGGCAGCAACATCTGTCTCATCTGGCTTTTCCCTGATCTTCAGATTATTCACCAACCTAGACAGCGCATGGTTCATGCGTCATTTATATAACCATGCCAGTTTTTAACAATATGAAATTAGCGGCCCGGATTGCAGCCAGAGATATGCGCGGCGGCGCAGGCGGGCTGTGGTTATTGGTGGCCGGGGTTATTATCGGCACCGCGGCTGTGGCAATAGTGGGGGCGACAACGCAAAGCCTTATGGACGGGGCGCGTCGCGGTGGATTGGAATCGGTTGGTGGCGACTTAAGTCTGCGTCTGTTTCATCGTCCGCCCAGCGAAGCCGAGCTTACCACCGTGCGCCGCGAAGGCAACGTCAGCATCACCGCCGAACTGCGCCCCATGGTGCGCGCAGTAAAAAAAGACATTGCGGGTGGTGCGCCTTTATTGGTGGAACTTAAAGGCATCGACCTTGCTTACCCGCTTTATGGCACCGTGGAAACGCTGCCCAAAATCAACCTTCATCAAATGCTCGCCCAACAGGGTGGTGTTTATGGTGCGGTGGCAGACCCGACATTGTTCAGCGCCATGGGCATTAAGCCAGGCGACAGTATACAAATTGGCGCAACCCGCTATCAACTGCGGGGTACCCTTGTTACCGAGCCCGACCGCGCATTCCGGGCCTTTACCCTAGGGCCGCGCATCATGGTGTTAAGTGAAAGCCTTGCCGCCACCGACATGGTGAACGAAGGGGCTGAAGTTTATTTTTACTCTCGCGTGAAGTTGCCCCCGCAATCAAACGGTATTACCGACGCGAGGTCAGCAATGGCACGCATAGATAAGGCCTTTCCCGATTCTGGTTGGCGCATGGTCAACGCCCACGACGGCGTACCGGGGATGGAACGCACACTGGCCATGGCGCATGTGTTGCTGTTGTTTATCGGCCTTGGTGTAATGCTGGTGGGTGGTGCCGGTATTTCCGGTGCGGTGCGTGCGCATGT
>DAOWFB010000098.1 GCA_030638205.1 Thalassospiraceae bacterium | reverse complement strand
CAGTTCATCACCATGAACAGCTAACCAGTTAGCCACGGCAATTGGCACTTCAAGCGTTAGGGTGACATAGCCCGGGCGTCCGCTTTTATCCATGGCCGACACCCATATTTTTGGGGTCGACTAGAGAGGGAATGTTCCCGTGAACAGAACGCGAAACCGGAACAACGTCCCACGTTAAATTGCATAATGTATATTATGGAAAATTGGATATTATATTTATAGCCAATAGCTTAAACATGCACATTAATAAAATAGATTATAAATCTATATGTCCAAAACCATGCCATCAAATGCCACCTGAACATTATCAGGCAGCCTTGCGCTTAAGCTTTCATAATCCAGCCCCGGACCAAGATGGGTCAGGATTGCGCGCTCGGGTTTTATGCGGTCTATCCATTCAAGGGCGCGGTTCACATCCAGATGGGTTGGATGCGGCTTGTCGGAAAAGGTGCCGAGCATCCATACTTTGGTTCCGAAAAGAAGCTCAAAGCTCTCCTCCCCCATGGTCACTAGATCCGTGGAATAGGCAAAATCACCAAAACGAAAACCCAAGGTATCCATAAACCCATGATCTTGGCCTATGGGCATAACATTAATTCCGCTGGTAATTCCGCCGACATTAAAGCTATTTCCAGGAGCCACAGCTTGACCCTCAAGGGTTGCTTTGTAATAAAAAGCAGCACCTTCGGATAATGGTTCAAAAACATAAGCGAAACGTTGGGCCACGGTTTCCAGTGTCTCTTTGCTAGAAAAAAGGGTCAACGGGCCATTAATTAGCCTATTTATGGCGCGAATATCGTCAATCCCGTGCAAATGGTCGGAATGAGCGTGGGTCAACAAAACCCCATCAAGAGATTTGATATTAAAATCTAACAATTGGCGGCGCAAATCGGGCGAGGTGTCCACTAAAACGCTTTTTCCGCTATCTTCCACCAAAATTGATGGTCTGAGACGGTTGTTTTTAGGGTTTTCAGGGTCGCATTTGCCCCAACCCCATTCAACCGACGGGGTGCCCGAAGATGATCCACACCCAAGCACCGTAATCTTCATTGTGCCTGATCCCGGTTTTGCAGCTTTGCCTTAGAGAATAATTTAAAAAAATTATCGGTGGTGGCGGTTTCCAGGGTTTCAAAATCAACCCCCTTCACTTCAGCGACTTTTTCAGCGGTAAATCGGGTGTAGGCCGGCTCGTTACCCTTGCCGCGATATGGTTCCGGTGCCAAATATGGTGCGTCGGTTTCAACCAAAAGCCTGTCCAGCGGCACATTAGAAATAACGTCACGCAATGACCCGGCGCTTTTAAATGTAACAATGCCGGAAACGGATATATAAAATCCCAAATCAAGGGCGCGATGGGCAAAGCTTTGGCTGGAGCTAAAACAATGTATTAACCCGGGGAAAGCCCCTTTTGCGTATTCGTCTTCTAAAATAGAAATGGTGTCATCGTCGCAATCCCTAGTATGAACAATAACCGGCAGGTTTTCTTCACGCGCCGCGGTTATGTGGGTGCGGAAACTTTGCTGTTGAATATCATGGGGCGAATTTTCACGGTAATAATCCAACCCGGTCTCACCAAAGCCAACAACCTTTGGGTGCTTGGCGTGCTCTAACAATGTTTCAACATCGACCAATGGTTCGCTGGCCACATTATTGGGATGGGTGCCGACGGTACACCATATGTTTTCTTTTTTTTCTGCAACCGCAAGAACGTCGGGAAATTTTGAAAGCTGGGTCCCGATTGTAAGCATGGCACCAACGCCCGCGTTTTTAGCGCGCGCATCCACCGCATTAAGATCAGCAAATTCCGGGTAATCAAGGTGGCAATGGCTATCGACAAGCATTAGAAAGATGATCCGTCTTCTGTTAAAAATTGTAATTCTTCGGGCGTTGATTCCCGGCCCAAAACTTCATTGCGGTGCGGAAAGCGACCAAAACGTTCAATTATTACTTTATGCTTTTCCGCCCATTCGAGAAGGTTTTTATTTCCCATTTTGCTGAATAATTCTATTGCACGCTCCTGATCGGCAATATTCTCGCTATGCTCAAACGCCAGATAAAAGAATCCACGGGCCCTTTCCTCGACCTCACCATCGTAACCATTAGCGATGGCCATCTTGGAAATATCCAATGCCTTTGCATCTGTGGCAAATGTTCTTGGGTCGCCGCGAAAAATATTTCGGGAAAATTGGTCAAGCAATATAACCAGCGCCAGTGATCCTTTGGCGCTATCGCACCAGCTATCCAGCTCGCCCCGGGCGGCCTCTGCATGAAGCCCGCCAAAACGCTTTTCAATGGTCGCATCAAAATCAGCATCCTTGATGAACCATTGCTTGGTTTCGGTCTCATCAAACCAGAAGGCTAAAACACTTTCAGCATCGCTCGGCATAATAAAAGCACTCCTCTGAATAATATGCAGAGGATACGGAAAGGGTGGTTAAGCCCCCTCACCCTCTTCTTCCTTGGCCTCTACAAAACGCGGGAAAACACCTTCGGGTTTTGGCAATGTGGTTCCGGAAACAAGTGCATGTCCGGCCCCTAAAAATTCAAAGCTGCGGTGTTCGGGGCTTATGGCCAATTGATCGAGCATGCGATCGATTGTATCAGGCATAAACGGTTGCAGCATTATGGCAATGTGGCGAATGGTTTCAGCCAAAACATAAAGAACAGTTTCCATGCGTTCGGGGTCTTCTTTTTTAAGCTTCCACGGTGCCTGGGCATCGACATAAGAATTTGATGCACGAATTACCAACCATATTGTCTCTATGGCCTCGTTAAATGATTGCGCATCGATATGCCCGCGAACTGTGCCTAACAACCCGTGGGCCGCACCAAGCAGCTGGTTATCGTCATTGTTAAATTCGCCGTGTTTCGGCACCGCGCCTTCACAGTTTTTACCAACCATGGAAAGCACGCGCTGGGAAAGATTGCCTAGATCGTTGGCAAGTTCGCCGTTCATGCGGGCAATTAATGCTTTTTTGGAAAAATCACCATCGTTGCCAAATGGCACTTCACGCAAAAGGAAGTAACGCACCTGATCTAAACCATAAGTTTTAACCAATTCGATGGGGTCAATTACATTACCCAATGATTTTGAAATCTTTTGCCCTTCGTTAGTCCACCAACCATGGGCGAACACCCGCTTGGGCGGCGCCAATCCGGCGGCCATTAAAAACGCCGGCCAATAAACCGCATGAAAGCGTAAAATATCCTTGCCCACCATGTGTAAATCAGCTGGCCAATAGGTTGCGTATTCGCCAGTTTCAGTTTCAGGGAAACCAACGGCGGTGATGTAGTTAGTAAGCGCATCCAGCCAGACATACATAATATGTTCATCATCACCCGGCACCGGCACGCCCCATTTAAATGTGGTGCGTGAAACCGACAAATCCATCAGACCGCCGGAAACAAAACTTGTTACTTCGTTACGGCGAGATTTAGGCGCAATGAAATCAGGGTTGTCGTCATAAAATTTTAAAAGCTTGTCCTGCCATGCGGATAATTTGAAAAAATAGCTAGGCTCTTCTACCCATTCAACAATCGCCCCCGATGGTGCGGTTTTGTTGCCGTCTTTGTCGGTTACTAATTCGCCTTCGCCATAAAACGCTTCATCACGCACCGCATACCAACCGGAATAAGAACCTAAATATATTTCACCCGCATCAAGCAAACGTTTCCACAATTCCTGTACGGATGTTTTGTGACGTTCCTCGGTGGTGCGAATAAAATCATCGGTGGAAAAATTCATAGTGCCCAATAGGTCGCGGAAATTTTGCGATACGCTATCGGTGAACACTTGCGGGTCTATGCCTTTTTCCAAGGCTGATTTTTCGACCTTTTGCCCGTGCTCGTCGGTTCCGCTAAGGAATTTTACATCAAACCCATCAAGGCGCTTGAACCGGGCCAGCACATCGCAAGCCAACGTGGTGTAGGCGTGGCCAATGTGGGGCACATCGTTGACATAATATATGGGCGTAGTGACATAATAACGTTTGGACGTTGCCATCGCTTAAATATTCTCCATGATAACCTTTAGGCGGGTTTAAATTATCTTGTGTTTTTGGCCGCATTTTCCAGACCAAGAAACATATCAAGCACCACCTGCTTCCTGTCCAGATTAACTGCGTCAGCCCGTGATACCAAGTGGTTGATCTTTTCCCACACATGGAACCAACGATCAAGGCTTGCTTGGGCCCCGATGCGGGCCATCATATGGGCGTCTTCTTCGGTAGCGGCAGAACCGGGCCCTTTTCCGGAAATGTTCAATATGACCCCTTCCAGCCACCAACGAACAAGTCCGGTGACCGTATGATAGGATTCTTCTGCCCCGGCGCGAGATACCTTTTCCGCCAGTTTATGCAGGGCGCGAACATCCATTTTGGGTAATGACGATAAAAGCCCGCTCATTTCTTTCCATAAATCAAGCCCGCCGGCATCATTCAAGGCCAAGGCGCGGCCAATGGATCCATCTGAAAGTTGTGCCAAACGGGCGGCATCTCTTTCGCTTAGGTCTGGCATGTATCCTCTGGCTAGCGATGTCACCGTAGATGTTTCCAGCGGGCGCACCTGCATTTTAATGCACCGCGAACGAATAGTTGGCAAAAGACTCGCGCTATTATGGCAAACCAATAGCAAAATTGCCCGAGATGGCGGTTCTTCCAAAACTTTTAGCAGTGCATTGGCGGCGTTGGGATTTAATTCGTCGACGCTATCAACCACAACCACGCGCCAGCCACCCTCGGCTGGGGTCATGGAAAGAAAATGACCAATGCCACGCACATCATCAACCCCGATTACGGTTTTTAGCTTTCCGGTTTTTTCATCACGTCTGCGTTCAATGGAAAACAAATCAGCATGGCCACCCGATGCTACCCGCTGAAATACCGGAGTATTTTCAGCAATAAACAGTGCGCCATCACTTGCTGCCTTGGCCTTGGCATTATCATCTGGCTTTTCTTCTTCGCCGAATAATCCTGCGCCAAGGTCGGGTGCTTCAGCAATCAAATCATTATTAACCCCCTCGCCCGCGCTAAGAATATGGCGGGCAAAACGATATGCCAATGTTGCTTTGCCAATTCCACGCGGCCCCGATATTAACCACGCATGGTGCATGCGCCCTGAATTAAAACTTTCCAGTAGCTTTTCTTCGATATCGGCATGGCCGCTTAAATTTTGATTTTTTCTAGGATGCGGATAGAGATCATCTTCCACATCTTCTTTTTTGCTTTTCTTTTTTACGGATTTTTTTGTTTGCTTCTTGGGGGGCATTATATTTTCACCCCAAATTTTTTTGTTACCGCACTTTTAATGGCGGCAAAAACACCGTCTTCGTCAAGTTCGCCATTTATAACAACGCAACGTCCATTATCGTTCTTGGCTATTTCAAGAAAACCATCTCGAATGCGCTGATGAAAACCATCACCCATGCGCTCGTACCTGTCTTCGCCTTGATCCCTTGACCCGGCACGGGCAAGGCCGACATCGGGTGAAATATCAATTATCAATGTCAGGTCGGGCTTGAAACTACCAAATGCATCTTGGTAAATGTTTTCAATAACGCTTTTATCTACGCCATGACCATAACCCTGATAGGCCACGGTTGAATCAGAAAAGCGATCGGATATTACCCATGCACCGCTTTCAAGTGCCGGCATAACAGTTTTATCAAGATGCTCAGCCCGGGCTGCGGTATGTAAAAGAACCTCGGCCATGGGTGCCCAACGGTTGGTTTCACCGTTTACCAATAAGGACCGAATTTCTTCGGCCCCCGGTGCGCCACCGGGCTCGCGGGTGGTGACAGTTTTTATGCCTGCATTGCCCAGAGCCAAGGCAAGGCGTTTTATCTGGGTAGATTTACCAGCCCCTTCGCCGCCTTCCAGTGTGATGAAATGCCCCCTGCTCAATGCACGGTGTCCTTTTTATTCAGAGGTGCCCCATAGAATGTAATTAACTGCGGCCATGAGCCTGCCCGTCAGGCCAAGCTTTTTAACACCTTCGCCTGCAACCAGCGGTACCTCGATAGCATCAACGCCGGGTGCGCTGATGCTCAGGGTTGCAACACGGTCTCCCTTGGCAACCGGTGCCGGGATTGGGGTTTCGTATATTGCTTTAACAACCATTTTACGGCGTGAGCTTTTGGGCAAAGTTAGTGTTAGATCATTTTCAATAACTAATGGAATGTTAGGTGCCTTACCAAGCCATACTTCGGCATCGGTTACAACGTCACCTGCTTTGAAAAGCGCGTAGTTATCAAATTCACGAAAGCCCCACTCAAGCAACCGTTCCGATTCTGATGAACGTATTTTTTTTGATACAAGGCCACTAACAACTAATATCAAGCGCCTATCGCCGCGCACCGCAGATGCCGTAAGGCCATAACCTGATTCTTGTGTATGCCCGGTCTTTAATCCATCGACATCCATTTCTTTGTATAAAAGCGGATTACGGTTGGATTGGCTAATGCCGTTATAGATGAACTTGGTTTCACTATAATAATGATAGAATTCAGGAAATTCGTTGATTGTAATTTTGGCCAGATTTGCAATATCGCGTGGCGACATTTTGTGCTCGGGGTGTGGCCACCCGGTTGAATTTTTAAACGTGCTTTCAATCATGTCCAATTCGCGGGCACGTATTGTCATTTCTTCGGCAAAGGCTTCTTCACTGCCGGAAATTCCTTCGGCAACAACTATGCATGCATCGTTTCCGCTTTGAACAATAATTCCACGAATAAGATCTTCGACCCTTACCCGCATGCCCGGCTCAAGAAACATGGTTGAGCCGCCGGTCTTGGCCCCACCTTTACGCCATGCGTTTTCAGAAACATAAAATTTATCATCAAGCGAAAGCCGTCCGTCTTTGAGACGTTCAAAAACCATATGAAGGGTCATTAGCTTGCTCATGGATGCTGGCGGCATGGCAACAACACCGCCCTTGTCCAAAAGAACGGCACCGGTGGTCATATCTACAAGATATGCCTGCGTTGCCGGTGTTTCAGTTGCGGTGGCGGCTGTGGCATCCGTAGCCCAGATGGATAAGGCAAACCCCAGCACAAAAGCCATCAATAAAAGCTGGGAAAACTGGCGGAATAAAAAATGTGAAACTGAAGCCATTAAATAAAAAAGCCTTTCCTGTAATAATTCTTATACCCACTGATACCCACAAAAGTCGGCAAAACAAAGGCATAACTAACCATAACAATACGTATACTAAATCCCAGGGCCAACCCCAAACAGCCCTGTTTTACGCTGCTAAAGCATTAAATATGTGGAAAATCAGTTGATGGTGGTTTTTTCAACCACCGTTCTGGCGTTGGGATAGCCAATTTCACTGATCATTTCTAGGAGCATATCGGCCTCTTCAACCCTTGAAATTGGGCCAAGACGCACCCGAAACAGTTCGCGCCCACCGGTCTGAACCGGGGATATGACCGCATTACCCAGCTTTTCCAGATTGGCCAGCACCTTTTCAGCATTGGTTAAATCGGAAAATGCGCCAGCCTGTATGTATATACCGGTTGGCGATACGGGAACACTTGCCAATTCACCGACCTTTGCTGCGGGGCTAATCGTCGGCAGCTCCACAGGTTCAATGGATGCGGTTTTAATTTCCCCTAGCGGCTTGCTGGCAACCGGCTCTTTCGACAGGTTCTCAGAATTAATGGCTGGCATATCATCGGCCCTAACCACACGGCCCGCCTTAAGCCGTTCGGCCGAGGCTCGGCTTTCCTTGGCAAGTATAACAACCCTAACTCGCGCGGTTCCCTTGGCCTCGAACCCAAGCATCTGGGATGCGCGACGCGACATATCAATAATGCGCCCGCGAGCATAAGGGCCACGATCATTAATTCGCACCACCAGCGAACGTCCATTTTCAAGGTTGGTTACACGCACAATGGACGGCAGCGGCAATGTTTTGTGCGCTGCCGAAGCCTGCCACTGATCGAACGTTTCGCCATTGGCGGTTGGTTTTCCGTCAAAGTTTGGGCCATACCATGATGCAATTCCGGTTTCGTCGTAATTCCAGTCTTCAGCCGGGCGATACCAAACGCCGTTAATCTGATATGGGTTACCTATTTTATAATGTGATGCTTGCTGGTCTTTTTTCATTCTTTTTGCCGTGTGCATCAAAAACTGTGTTTCTGCACAGGCACCAAGCATCAAGCCAACCAATGAGACGGCAATTATTTTAAGAATAGGCATTGTTAATGCACCACATTAGTTGAAAAAATTGACCATACTTGGAATTAGTAATCCTTAATAATCCTCAATAATTGCATGGCAAGCTTTCGGAAACATTAATGGCACCCTCAATAACGCCCTCAGCCTACTGTCCTTTTATGTGTGACAATATTTCCAATGACGGATGGCCGTCAGGAACCATTCCACGGTCTTTTTGGTAAGATCGGATGGCATCTTTGGTTTTTGATCCAATAATCCCATCGACCGACCCCGGGTCATATCCGGCATCAGTTAATAACTGCTGCAATTGTTCCGATTGGACAAACGATAGGCTTTTGGCGTCTCTCGGCCCAAGAGTGCTAAGCGCGCCCTTGCCAACCATCCTGTCGGCCAGATAACCAATGGCAAGAGCATAGAACTGCGACTGGTTCCAGCGCATGGTGGAGCGAAAATTGCCATAAATAAGAAATTTCGGCCCAACGTGCCCGGCCGGGGCCAAAAGCGAGGCCACAACATCGGCCTTGGGAAGGTTTCTTCCATCAATACGACGAACGCCCAACGCTTGCCATCCGGCCAGCGGTTTTTTGATTTTTAATGATGCATTTGTAAAGTCAAAATCATCGCCAACCCTGACCTCGCGCCCCCAAATTTCATCCCCTTTCCATCCGGAATTTGATAAAAAATTTGCCGCCGAGGCAAAAGCATCTTTTTTATTAGTCCATATATCGCGTTTTCCATCACCGTCATAATCAACCGCATAGGCGTTAAAGGTTGTGGGGATAAATTGAAAGTGCCCCATGGCCCCTGCCCATGAGCCTTTCATTCGTGCCAGATCAATATGCCCGCCATCAAGAATACGCAGCGCATTGATTAGCTGATTGCGAAAGAACTTCCCCCGCCTGCCATCATGGGCCAGCGTTGCCAATGCACCAACAACCGGAAAATAACCCGATGCCAGCCTGCCGAAATCTGTTTCTAAACCCCAAAATGAAATTAGATACTGGGGCTGTACGCCGTATTTTTTTGACACCTCATTTAATAGCTTGCGATTTTTTGAAAGCATGGCCTGCGCCTTGGCTATTCGCCTGTCATTAACCATGCGTTCCATGTAATCACGAAAAGTAAGGGTAAATTCGGGCTGGCGACGGTCTAGTTCAATCACGCGCGGAATAGGCTTAAGGCCCGTTAGTGCATCATCCAAGGTTTTTTTGCTAATACCTTTTTTTGTGGCCTCAATTTTAAAATCACCCAGCCATGCATTAAACGGATGATTATCCGCCATTGCGCCTTGTGAAGGAATTGTGATCAACAGAAAGGAAAATGCTAGAAAAACAGATTTTATGTTCATGTGTCCCCGTAAGTTTGGTTTATGGCATTATTTTTACCAAACTATCATCAAAGTAGTTACTTTTTTAAAAACACCACTAACATTTTATAGCACCGAAAACATTAGATAAATTATCAAAAGTGGCTGTTTGACCGGTACTTTCACATTATTTTGTATGGAATTTGTGGCCTTAGGTAGCTATCTTAAGCCATAAAATTAACGGGGAATAAGTTGACTTAATGGATCTCCAGATCAACACATCGCTAAGTGCCTCTATTTCGTTGGAGCAAGCATCGGGCCGCAAAGGCGAAGGGTCTTCCGTTCGTCCGCGCCCCAATGACGCTGCCGATAATAAGCATGGTCAATCTGGCCAATCTAGACAGATTAATCACGCGCCCCAAACAAATCAGGTAAGCTCTGTCTCGTCGCTGACTTCCGCATCAAATACAATAATAGACGTGCAAAAATCAGGGCAAAAATCAGGTCAAAACGATGCAAGGCACGCAACCAATGCCTATCAGGCCGCCGGCGCTGTATCGGGTATCGGGCTTTCCGAAAATACAGATAGCAATGAGGCCGAGGTGTTTAGCCCCGAAAGAGCCTCGCCAATAGATATCCAAGCTTAGCACCGCTAATTATTCTGATGGTTTTATCACCCAGGCAGAGCTATTTGGCGCACCTTCTGCATCAAGGTATTGCTCGATGGCATTGCGAATAAGCTCTTTGCTGGTTTTTCCGCTAACCTGCGCCTGATATTTAAGGCGCATATAGTGTTCATCCTCAATATTAAATATCAAGGCAATTGAATCACCCTTCTGTTTGGCTGGCTGTTTGGCCAGATCTTTTGTGAGTGTTTTTTTGAGGACATTTTTAACGGCAATGTGGGATTTCTTGCTGGCAGACTGTGCGCGCAAGCCAAGAACCGATGGCGCGGCCGTTGTGTCCATGCGCTTAGTGTGATGAATTGTTTTTTCACCGCCCGGCTGCTGCTTGTCCCAGGCAAGCCCGGGGTTGTTATAGATGGTGGCAGCAACCGCAGGTATTGCTTCGCCCTTGCGGGCAAGAAGGGTCGAGCTAAGCGATGCTACTGGCTTTATATTAGTGCTGGTTTTCATTATCTGTATCTCCCTCGCCTATTTTCAAACAACCTGACGGCGGCCAAAAACTTTCTGGCCTCCGTCGGTTCTTCTCGAGGTTCTGAAATCATGGTGGCGAACATCGCCAGAGTTATGACCATGGTTTTGACTTTCGTCTTCATCAAAACCAGCCCACAGATCATCACCTTTGGCCGGGTCCTGATTTATTGGTTGGGCAAGGGATGGGGCCGTCTTGGTGACCGTCTGGGCGATAAGTGCATCTTCTATGGCTTCTTCAATTGCATCGCCAACAGCGTGATCTATTACTTCAATGGGGATTTCATCTGAAACATTTTCCACTGGTGCGCTAAATGCTTTTTTCTTTGTTTTAGCGCCGTCAAAGCGGTTCATGGCATCGAGACCGATTGCGGTGGGAAGTATTTCCGAATTAAGTCTTGCGTTAAGGTATTCCCAAAGCCCGTGTATTTCCGTTGCCGATTGTCCGCTTGGTTCAAGCTCCATGGCGGTACGCCCATCAATCATTGAAGATGCATAAAGGGTGCGATGATGGATTGTTACGGGCGCAACGGTACCGTGTTGGGAAAGCGCGATTGCTGCCTCAAAGGTTATTTTTGCCCGGGGCGATGCATCGTTAAGCACAAAAACCATTGGCTTATTGCAAGATTGAATTAATTTTACCGTTGCACCAACAGCACGAAGGTCGTGCGGGCTTGGTTTGGTTGGCACCACAACGTAATCAGCAACCTTGATAACATCATGGATGGCCGACGTGATGGCCGGCGGAGTATCAACCACAACCATTTTAACGCCTGCTTGGCGAAGGTTATCAAGGTGTCCGTTAAGGTCTTGCAGGTTTGTTTGCACAAAAGCCGGTTCTTCGGTTTCACGTTCGTTCCACCATGCGGCAAGGCTGCCCTGAGGATCGGTATCGACAATAGCTACCGGGCCGTTCCCCGCAAGGCTGGCCTGAACCGAAAGATGGCCGGTTAGGGTTGTTTTACCCGACCCGCCTTTTTGAGATACTACAGCTACTACAAACATTTTAATTTCCCTTCGGTCATTTATTGGTATTGGTGCCGCCTGCAATAAAATGGATTCGTTTAATATTTGTAGAAAGCATATGTTGGACGTGATGTTTGGACTATGATGAGCATCACTCCAAATTTGGCCAAATATGGGTACGCAGACAAGAACTTGGATTTTTCCCGAAATAGGCCCAAAAATAGGCCCAAAAATAGGCTAAGCCAACACGGGCCAGCATGGGCCATACATGGGATTACAAAAAAAAGTGGCGCAAATTTTAAGATTTTTTGGGTGGATGGCATGGGGTGTTGTAACAACAATTATTTTTGTTGGATTGATTGCCACCGTACTTTTTGAGAGCGGATCATCTCTTGGTGACGCATTTGCTGAGCCCGAAACCATTGGAATATTGTTGATAGCGTACGTTCCCGGCACCATCCTTTACCTGCTGGGAAGTCTGGTTGATTGGATTAATGCCCGCGAGGCCGCAGCCAAGCCAACCGCCAATAAAGAAACATCCCAATAAAGCCAGTTAAGGGGCGCTTGAGCCCTTGCCCCAAAAGGCCCAATGCGCATATAAAGACCCCAATGCGGTGAGGTGGCCGAGTGGT
>DAOWFB010000099.1 GCA_030638205.1 Thalassospiraceae bacterium | reverse complement strand
TGACCGCCAGCAAACCGCAAACCATGGCCGACCATTTCGCCACCTGTTCCCGGCTGGGGCGTTATCTTACCTTGGTTGATAGCGGGCGTTTTGTTATTTCCGATGATTTAATATCGTCACGTATGCCGCGCGAAGCAGTGGCGTTTGCATCTATTTGTTCCAAGGACGAGGTGGTGGCCCGGGCAGCACTTTTACCACTGGGCCGTTTGGGTGCCGATAAATCTAGGCGCGAAGCTTACGAAGAACTATTTAGCCTTATTGAATTGCAGGCCCTAAGCCCGCGTGTTCGTGTCGATGCCGAAGCAATGATAGAAGGCGGTTTCCGCGAAGCCCGCATACTGGAACTGGAAGCCAACCTGCATGACGAACTAAACCCGGCCCGCGCCAGATACCGGACGTTTTTGCAAACCGTTACGCAATTAGTCAGTGGAAAAATATCCCAAGGGTTTTTCTTGGATGAATTTACAGATTTTACCAACACCGTTGCCGGGCGGCTTGATTTTGGTATTTACAGTTTTTGTCTTGATCGTATTTTTTCGGCCCCGGCTATTCCGCTAAAGCTGAAAAAAACACTGGTGGTTGAATTGATGGGCTTCCCACCCATAATCAGGCGCGAACTTTTATCAAATATTTTGGCAGGGTCTGCCACAATGGCTGAGCTGGCCGCATTTACCCGCCATGCCATGACTATGCATCTTAAAAAAGAACGGGTGTTGGAGGTTGAATTATTAGAAGCCGTAAAAATGAAACGCCTAAGCACTGCTGATATTGAAATAAGCCTTAAAGGCCAAAGCCAAAGTGCTGCCTTTGTCTCGGGGCAGGCCTGAAGCCTTAAACCTTATTTATTAAACTTGGGGCCCACTTCCTTTTTTGTAAAGCCTGTTTACGTGGCCCATCTTGCGCCCGGGGCGGGCATCGCGCTTGCCATATAGATGCAATTTGTTTTCAGGCTCAGAGATAATCTTTTCCCAATCATCTGCGTCCGAACCAATAAGGTTTTTCATAACCGCATCCGAATGACGCTCAGGGCTGCCTAGGCTTAGCCCGCAAACGGCACGAACAAATTGCTCGAACTGGCTGGTGGTGCATCCATCTTGGGTCCAATGACCGGAATTGTGCGGCCTGGGGGCCATTTCGTTTATTAAAATATCGCCATCAGCGGTGATGAACATTTCCACCGCCAAAAGACCGACAATATCCATTTTGGTTGCCATTTTTTCAGCCGTTTCAATGGCACGGACGCTGAGTTCGTCGCTTATATTTGCAGGCGCCGTGGTGGTATCTAAAATGCCGTTAATGTGGTGATTTTGCACCACGTCAAAGGTTTTCATGGTTCCGTCAGCCCCGCGTGCGCAAATAACCGAAACCTCTAACTGAAAATCCACAAACCCTTCTAATATGGCCGCATCGGTTCCCAGTTCGGCCCAGGCTTTCGCGGTATCGTCGCCCGAATTAATGCGGACTTGACCCTTGCCGTCATATCCTAGCTGAGTGGTTTTAAGTATGGCCGGTGTGCCGATGGTTTTTATGGCCGCCGCCAATTCATCGGCGTTGTTAACCCCAGCCCAAGGTGCGGTTTTGATGCTCAGGCTTTCGGCAAAGTTTTTTTCCCGTATGCGGTCTTGGGCAATTTCAAGACACTGCCAGCCGGGGCGCACAGGTTTTAGCCCGGCCAATATTTTAACGCTGGCAGCTGGAACGTTTTCAAATTCAAACGTTATTACATCGACATTGTCAGCAAATTTCTTTAGCGCGCTCGCATCGTCATAGGAGGCAACAATGGTTTTGGCTGCAACTTCGGATGCGGGTGAGTTTTGTTCCGGGGTGAATATGTGCGTTTTAAACCCAAGCTCAGCCGCGGCAACGGCGGTCATGCGCCCCAATTGGCCGCCGCCAATAATGCCAATAGTTGAACCGGGTGGGATAGAACCCGGGGGGATTATCGCCTTATTGTTCATGTTCATTTAGCCCAACTAGCCCAATTAGTCCGACGGTGTTTCGGCGACGGCGTCGGTTTGTGCCGTTCGCCATTTAGCAAGTTCGCTTGCCACGGTGCTATCTGAAAGGGCAATTACGCTGGCCGCCATAAGCGCCGCATTTATTGCGCCGGCTTTTCCAATGGCCAATGTGCCAACGGGAACACCAGCTGGCATTTGCGCTATTGATAAAAGCGAGTCCATTCCTTTGAGTGCCTTGCTTTCAATTGGTACGCCAAAAACCGGCAGCGCGGTCATGGAAGCGGTCATTCCGGGAAGGTGTGCGGCACCACCGGCACCGGCAATTATTACTTTTATTCCACGCTCAGCTGCGCTTTCAGCATATTCAGCCATGCGTTTAGGTGTGCGGTGGGCCGAGACGATTCGGGTCTCGAACGTCACCCCAAGCACCCCTAGGGTTTCGGCACAATTTTTCATGGTATCCCAGTCAGACTGGCTACCCATGATAATCCCGATAACTGCCTTGGTATCAGACATTGCTTAAAAGCCCTCTTTGTTTCAAATGGTTAATTACTTGAGGTTCATTACCCCCAAGAGGAAAGTCGGCAATTATAGGGATAGCGGCCCCGCTGGCAAGGGTTGGTTGCGATGCTGGAAATATGGTCGTTTTTTTAAATATCCGGCGGTTATGCTACATTTTACCTAGTGCTTTTAGTCAGGAAACCAGATCATGGCTGACGACCCAATAGGATCATACGCACCAGTGCATTCGGTTTTCCCCGAACGCGACAGAAAAATGCCGCGTCAGGAAAAGGTCTACGACCCCTCAACCCGAAAAAAAGGCGGTGGCGGTAGTGGCGGTAGCGGAGACAAAAAAGAAAGCTTTGCCGATAGCTCTGGCCATGAAGACATAAGCGATGAAATATCCATTCTTGGTATTCCCAAGGAGGAAATGAGCAAAAGCGTTTATGATGCCATAAATATTTTGCTGGAAGAAATAAATTTTCTTAAAAGCGAACTGGCAAAATCTCATGGTCATGAAGCATACCTTGAAGAGCAGGTCGAGACCGACCTTAATTTGCACGTTTTAAGAAGGCGCACGCTTACTGCAAAAATAATTCAATCGGTAGGGCGGGTCAGCGATGAAAATGCGCCTTATGCTTTTATTTTTATTACCATAAAAAATGCCCCAATTGCTGGCAAAGAATTTGGCCGCGATGCATACGATGAATTAATTAAACAGGCGGCTGGCGCGTTACGCGAAGGGGTGGAACCGGGCGACATATTGGGCAGTCTTAGAAATCATGACTTTGGTATAATTTTGCCCGGCAATAGCGTTGCCGAGGCTGAATTGAAAGCGCAATCATTGATGCTTTCGCTGGGCGGCAGGAGCCTTGTATGGAAAGGCAGCACACTTGATATAGATGCTGGTTATGGAATAACTGAAATTAATGCAGGCGATAGTATTGAAAATATTTTAGAACGCTCATCAAGCGACCAATTGCAAAGAGCTTAACTGCAAAGGTCTTGGCTGATAAGTAGCCTAGGCTATTATGTCCGGGATGCCGCCGCTTTCAATAATTAGTATCTGATCCTTTATATATAGCTTGCGCTTTTTAAGACGCTGCATCTGGAGTTGGTCAACATCGCTGTCCAATGACAGCCTTTCTATCACATCATCAAGGTCACGATGTTCAATTTTTAGTTGTTCTAATTGATGCAATTTTTCGTTGTCTTGGTCGACCATAATATCCCCATTTGTGCTGGAGAGATTTTAGCACAATTATTTCAAGCACAAAGACGTCATTAAATTTAGGCTAAAATAGTGGATTTTTCCATTTTCAGGTATTAAGATTCGAGGTTCAGGTAGCTTGAACCAGGGAGAAAAAAATATGGGACAGAAAGACCGGATTGTTTCACTCGAAGCCCGCCACCACGAACTTGAAGAAGCCATTGACAGCGCAACCGCAAGACCGCATCCCAACGAAGACGAAATTCATTCCCTGAAAAAAGAAAAACTCCGAATAAAAGATGAAATTAGCACGCTTAGTAGTGTTTAGGCAGCGTCTAGGTAATGCCTAGCTAGCGCTTGTACTTTAATGTCACTACACTTTCATCAGTTTTAAATAACGGCTCATAACGCTCCATAATTATTAAACGGGTGAGGGCCTTTGGGGGACGTATGTCAAATCCATATGAACAGGCGCACACAAAATCAATTACCGATCCGGAAGGGTTCTGGGCAGAGGTGGCGCGTGATATTCACTGGGATAGTCCGTGGGAAAAGGTTCTAGATCAATCCAACCCGCCATTTTATCGATGGTTCAGTGGGGCCACATGCAATACCTGCTTTAACGCGCTGGATATTCATGTGGAGGAAGGCCGTGGCGATCAGGCGGCATTGATATACGACAGCCCCATGACCGGCGGCACAAAAAAAACCTACACATATTCCCAATTGCTGGGCGAGGTGGCGTTATTTGCCGGCGTGCTAAAAGACCAAGGCGTTAAAAAAGGCGATAGGGTTATCATATATATGCCGATGATACCCGAGGCCGCAATTGCAATGCTTGCCGTGGCGCGGCTTGGTGCTGTTCATTCGGTGGTGTTTGGTGGTTTTGCTTCGGCTGAGCTTGCGACCCGTATTGATGATGCCAAACCTAAGGTAATGATATCGGCCAGTTGCGGGCTAGAGCCGGGCCGCACCATTGAATACAAGCCGCTATTGGACGGCGCCATCGAGATGGCAAGCCACAAGCCCGACACCTGTATAATTTTTCAACGCGATCAAGTAACGGCCGATTTAAACAATCCCGGCGACGTTAACTGGGCCGATGCCGTATCCAAGGCAGAACCAGCCGACCCAGTATCGGTTGCAGCAACGGATCCGCTTTATATTTTATATACATCGGGCACCACTGGCGTGCCAAAGGGCATTGTTCGCGATAACGGCGGGCATATGGTCGCATTAAAATGGACAATGAAGGCAATTTACGATGTTGACCCGGGTGATGTTTTTTGGTCTGCATCGGATGTTGGCTGGGTTGTTGGGCATAGCTATATAAT
>DAOWFB010000040.1 GCA_030638205.1 Thalassospiraceae bacterium | reverse complement strand
GTGTCGTCTGGGATCATATCGCTGACCGCGATGGGTAAGGCGGACGCCCCGGTTTTAAACCGCGCCATATCACCGTAGGCTTCGTTTAACGCAAATCTGGGCAGGGCAAAAATATTATCTTTTGGCCCAAATGCACCGGAATGCTGCCCAAAGCCGGCAACGAAACCCATTTCACGAACAAGCTCGATTACATCATTTGAAAATTCGCCATAAGGATAGGCAATTATATTAGGACGTATGCCGAGCTTTTCTTCGAACCGTGCCTGCGAACGCTCTAGGTCTTTGCGGTTAACAAGCGTGGTTGATCTAGCCATATGCAGATGCGATGCGGTTTGGCTGGCGATGGTCGCAAGGGGGTGGGCTTCCATTTCTTTTGTTTGCTCCCACGTCATGTAGCGTTTGTATGCACCGCTATCGGCGCGATCAATCGCATCGGTTGCAACAAAAAGCGTAAATGGAAAACCATATTTTTTTAAACGCGGGAACGCTTCGGTATATACGGAAAGATAGGCATCATCAATTGTAATGGCGACGGTTTTATCGGGCAGGTCTGCACCCGTTTGCATTGCCTCAATAATTTTGCCCAACGGCAATACGGAATAGCCCCCGGTTTTAAGCTCGTCCAAATGTTGCTCAAATTGTTCGAGCTTAATATTGGTTGAAGGATAATCTGTTTCACCAAAGCGGTGATACATTACTACGCTAGCAGCAGTTTCGGCCCATGCCATAGATGGGGCCACGCTTGTCCCTACAAGGATAAGCGTGAAAACAGCCATAAAGGATTTTAAAAATTTCATTTATAAAAAAGCCCCAAAGTAATCTCATGCATATATATGACTTGAAGTTATATTGTATGATTTACATCTCTATATAAAATAATGAAACATAAGTTGATATATTGCTAATTTATATTCGAATCCGCCTGAAACAAACTGAAACAAAGGAACAGAGCGAATGAGCGCCAATAAAAACGTGGTAATAACCGGTGGCACCGGGCAACTGGGCACGGCTGTGACAGCTGCTTTTTTGGCAAGCGGGGCGAATGTATATATTCCAGCATTTAATTCCGCTGAGATCGAACGTTTTGAATATGCATCTCACGAACGGGTGCATTTAACCAATGGCATAAACCTTACCGATGAGACCCAAGTTATTAAATATTATGCTTCACTACCTGCGTTATGGGCATCCGTTCATTTAGCAGGTGGTTTTGCCATGGCCTCGATGGCCGAAACATCAAAAGATGATTTTTTAAAACAAATGAATTTAAACGCATTAAGCACGTTTCTTTGTTGCCGTGAAGCGGTTTCTAAAATGCCAAAAAATAAAAATGGGGGTGGTGGGCGCATAGTTAACGTTGCCGCACGGCCCGCGCTGGAACCACGCAGCGGTGCCGGCATGGTTGCCTATACCGCATCAAAGGCAGCCGTGGCCGCCATGACTGAAGCCTTGGGTGAAGAGCTAGCCGCAAAAAATATTTTGGTAAATGCCATTGCCCCATCAATATTAGACACCCCGCCTAATCGTGCGGCTATGCCTGATGCTGATTTTAGTGCGTGGCCCACGGTAGATGAAGTCGCCGCAACAATTGCTTTTCTTGCATCGGATGAAAACAAGGTAACCAGAAGCTCGGTTGTGGCCGTTTACGGCAAATCTTGATTATAAAATTAATCAGCCGCGGTTAGTGGTTGGTCAATATCGCTATCGCTAAATAGCGGATATGATTTTGAATCAAACAATTGGTAATGCCACCATTCATTACGGTAAAAATCCCACCCGGCGGTTGTCATCAAGCCCATTAATAGCAAACGGTTCTTGGTCGCAGTCGGGCTTATTTGGGAATTGCCGTGGTGGCTTTTGGGGGTGAAGGCATCAAAGCCCGTTCCCATATCAAGCGCCACCCCATTGGTTAAATTTATTAGCGTAAGGTCAATGGCAACGCCGCGTGAATGGGGTGAGCCACGTCTGGGGTCGGCTAAAAATTCAGGGTCCGGGGTGTGGTTCCACAGTTTCCATTGGGCCTCTGATGGGCGGAAAGCATCATAAACGCGCAACCGCCAACCTTGTTCGGCGGCAAGGGAAACTGCAATTTTTAAATGATGGGCCGCTACTTCGTGCAGGTAGCATTGGGCGCGATTATAAACCAACCTACCAGTAAAATTGTCTATGGTCGCATATTTGAGGTCAAGCTCAACCTCATATTCATGCTCGGTAATTTCTACAAGCATCTGTGGCTCCATTTTGTTATCAGTAGTATAACCTGTCTACAGCTTATCAGGCCAAAAAAATGCCAAAAAAATTATAGAAAAAATACTAGAAAAGATGACAGAAAAAACCATGAACGGCCACAATCAGCCTTTAATAATTGGAATTGATAGCGCCACCAGCGGGTGCTCGGTGGCGGTAATGGCTGGCGGTCAAGTTTTGGCCAGCGCAGCAAAAGAAATGGCCCGTGGTCAGGCAGAAGAATTAATGCCCATGGTTGATAGCGCGTTAAGGGAATCGGGCATAACCCCGGCCGAGTTGGACTTGGTGGCGGTTACCATTGGCCCCGGATCATTTACCGGGCTGCGTATTGGTTTGGCAGCGGCGCGTGGGTTTGCGCTATCATTATCAATACCGTGCATTGGTGCCAGCACCTTTGAAACCGCTGCCGCAGCGGTTGATAAAAATACTATTGGTGCAGGTAAACTTTTAATTGCCATTGAAACAAGGCGCGATGATATCTATGCCCAATTCTTTGATACAGATCTAACCCCGTTATCCGTTGGCGCGGCCATGGATGATGCCCAGCTTGCCACATTAGTTGCAGATAATAATGTTGTGGTTGCTGGCGATGGTGGTTTGCGCGCAATTGAAATGTTAAATAATCACGGTAATACAAATACAACATGGTTTGATGTTGAGCTTCTTTCAGGTGCGGTGCATGCCTGCACCATAGCTGGTTTAAAATATAAATCCGGAGAAATTCCACCACCGCCACAGCCGCTATATTTGCGTCTACCCGAAGCAAAAATTCCACAGCCAAAAAATAGAACATGAAGCTAATTAAAATTACACACGAAAACGTTGAACAGCTAGCCGAAATAATGGCAGAGCTTCACCGCCGTGCGTTCACCATTGCCACGCCCCAGGGAAATGAAAGCTGGGGATTAGATTCAATTCTTTCCAGTCTTAG
>DAOWFB010000060.1 GCA_030638205.1 Thalassospiraceae bacterium | reverse complement strand
TGGTGACATCGTTTGCACCAATAACAAAGGCAACGTCGGCTGTTGAAAATTCGTTGTTGATTTCTTCTAATTCAAACACTTCGTCATAGGGAACGTTGGCTTCGGCCAGCAACACGTTCATGTGCCCGGGCATACGTCCGGCAACGGGGTGAATGGCGTAGGATACATCGACGCCTTCGGCTTTTAATAAATCGCCCATTTCGCGCAGCGCATGTTGGGCTTGTGCCACCGCCATGCCATAGCCGGGAACAATAATAACTTTTGATGCGTTTTTCATAATGAACGCCGCATCGTCAGCCGAGCCAGATTTAACCGCCCTATCGCCACCGGCGCCACCAGCAGCGGCACCTGCGACTGCATCGCCGCCAAAGCCGCCCAGCAGAACGTTAAAGATAGATCGGTTCATGCCTTTGCACATAATGTATGAAAGGATGGCACCGGATGAACCAACCAGCGCACCCGTTACAATCAACAATGGGTTGCCAAGGGTAAAGCCAATGCCAGCCGCCGCCCAACCGGAATATGAGTTAAGCAGCGATACCACAACCGGCATGTCGGCCCCGCCGATGGGAATAATCATCAAGAAGCCAAGCAAGAATGCAAGTCCTGCCAGCGCATAAAACACTTGATAGTTTTCGGTTGTGGCAAACATGAAAAACAAAATAACCATTACGATGCCAAGCGCAGCGTTCAGTTTATGCTGGCCGATAAAGGTTATGGGCGTGCCCGACATAATGCCTTGTAATTTGGCAAAGGCGATTAACGAGCCGGAAAAAGTAATGGCACCAATGGCGGTGCCCAAACCCATTTCAACCAAAGATGCAGCCGGAATTGACCCAACCGCACCCAAGCCATAAGCAGTGGGGTTAAATAGCGCAGCTGATGCCACCAACACGGCGGCCAAGCCAACCAGCGAATGAAACGCCGCCACCAATTGGGGCAACGCAGTCATTTTAATTTTAAGCGCCACAATGGTTCCGATGGAACCACCCACAATCAGGCCGGCAAAAATAACGTCATAACCGACCACGTCGGGATCGATAAGGGTGGTGATTATGGCAATGGCCATACCTATCATACCAAACATATTGCCGCGACGGGCACTTTCCGGATGGCTAAGGCCACGCAGCGCCAGAATGAAAAGAACCGAAGCTATAAGGTACGCAAACGCGCTCATTGATGATGTCATTTTTGCGTTTCCCTATTTTTGCTTTTTCTTGAACATTTGCAGCATTCGCTGGGTGACAATAAAGCCACCAAAAATGTTCACGCTGGCTAATGCTACCGCAACAAAACCCATTACTTTTGAAATGCTCATATCGGCAGGGCCGGCAGCGACAAGCGCACCAACGATAATTACCGATGAAATGGCGTTGGTAACGCCCATAAGCGGTGAATGCAACGCAGGCGTTACCGACCACACCACGTAATAGCCAACGAAACACGCCAGAACAAAGACCGTGAACAAGAAAACAAATGGCTCGCCCCCGGCACCCGTGCCTGCGGCAACCAATACATCGGCATTGGCCGCTAATTCACCTGCCTGTTGGGCTAGATTTGCCGCCTCGCTGGCCAGCTCTTTTGACTGACTTGCAATATCTGACGCATTCATATCAAGCATCCTTCTCTTTATTTTTTTCTGGTTTTTTTTGCCCAGCAGGCCCAGCAAACATTGAGTGAACGATCTTGCCGTCGCGGGTTATGCAGGTGCCGGATACGGTCTCGTCTTCCCAATCAAATTCGATTGTTTTCTTTTCTTCATTCACATGGGGGCTTAGGAAATTGAGCAAGTTCTTGGCAAATAGTTTGCTGGCATCGCTGGCTAGGCGCGATGGAACGTTTTCATGGCCTACAATTTTTACGCCGTTTTTGGTTTCAACAACTTTGCCCAATTTTGCGCCTTCGACGTTGCCGCCAGCTTCAACCGCCAAATCAATAATAACCGCACCCGTATGCATGGATGCAACCATTTCTGATGTGACCAAAACCGGGGCAGCGCGTCCGGGAATAAGTGCGGTGGTAATAACGATATCTTGTTTTTTAATATGTTCAGCCACAACTTGCTTTTGTTTTTCAAAATATTCAGGCGGCATTTGCTTAGCATAACCGCCTTCGGTTTCTGCCTCGCGCTCCATTTCCTCGTCAACGGTAAGGAATTTACCGCCAAGGCTTTCAACCTGTTCACGGGTGGCTGGGCGTACATCGGTGGCGGTAACAACCGCACCTAAACGTTTTGCGGTGGCAATGGCCTGCAAACCGGCAACACCCACACCCATGATAAATACTTTGGCAGGAGCAATTGTTCCAGCGGCGGTCATCATCATTGGCATGGCTGAACCATATTCAGATGCCGCATCAAGAACCGCCTTGTAACCGGCAAGGTTTGATTGGCTGGAAAGTATATCCATGCTTTGTGCGCGTGAAATGCGCGGCATTAATTCCATGGCAAATGTTGTAATACCTGCCTTTGCGTATTTATTGGCATCTTTTTTATTACCAAGAATTCCCAGATGAGCCACAACAACTGCGCCTTTTTTAATTTTCTTTAATTCATCTTCGCTCGGTGCGCCGACCTTTAACACAACATTTGCTGATTTAAATGTCGCATCGGCATCTTTAGCAATAGTTGCGCCGGCTGATTTGAAATCATCATCGGTTATTGATGCACCATTACCGGCACCAGTTTCGACTATTACATCAAAACCAAAGCCTTTAAGCTTTTTAACAATATCTGGCGTCGTTGCTACGCGAAGTTCGCCGGGGTGAGATTCCTTGGGGATAGCAATTTTCATTTTTATAGATGCTTCTTTCCTGCTTGCCTAAATAGCTACATTTCGGGAACTTTTTATGCCCCCATCAGTGTTATTTAACAAGCCCCACTATTAATATCTAGAAATATTTAGGGATTTTATCGCCCAAAAATACCTTTTTATTCCATTGGCAGTATTTTGTTTTATTATCAGCCCATGATTAATAAATCCACGCCACGCCACGCTTTTCAGTTGCTCCATATGCTTATATTGGCTGCTGTCCTCAACTTTG
>DAOWFB010000052.1 GCA_030638205.1 Thalassospiraceae bacterium | reverse complement strand
CTGGCGTTGCATTAAAAACAGATGATGGATTGCTGGCCGAAGTAACCGGGCTGGTGGAATGGCCGGTTGTTTTGATGGGTGATATTGCGCCCGAGTTCATGGAATTACCGCCCGAGGTTTTAAGCGCCACCATGAAACTGCATCAGAAATTCTTTTCCGTGCTTCAATCTGATGGCACCTTGGCGCCCAAATTTATTGTGGTCGCCAATCAACTGGCACCCGATGGGGGAAGCGCAATAATTGCGGGCAACGAACGGGTTCTTCGCGCACGTTTGTCGGACGCTAAATTCTTTTGGGACGCTGACCGCAAAATTAAACTAGGCGATCGTGCGCCCGCATTAAAAGACATAACCTTTCACGCCAAGCTGGGCACGCTGGACGAAAAAATTGATCGCGTCCAAGCATTGGCCGCATCGCTTTCAGAATTTATTGATGGTGCCGATAAAAACGCCGCACGTTCGGCCGCGCGGCTTGCCAAATGTGATTTGGTTACGGGCATGGTTGGCGAATTACCGGAATTGCAAGGCATCATGGGGCGTTATTATGCATTGGAAGATGGCGAAAGTGAGGACGTGGCAAATGCCATTGCCGAACATTATTCGCCATTGGGGCCGTCTGATGCCTGCCCAACCGCACCTGTTTCGGTGGCGGTGGCATTGGCTGATAAAATTGATACGCTGGTGGGTTTTTGGGCCATTGACGAAAAACCAACAGGCTCCAAAGACCCGTTTGCATTACGCCGTGCGGCATTGGGCGTAATCCGGCTAATCGTTGAAAACGGTTTGCGGATAAATCTGTTAAAGGTGCTTGAAACCGCAGGCGGTAAAAAAGAAGCAGCCGATTTGCTTTCATTCTTCGCAGACCGCCTAAAAGTTCACTTGAAAGGCCAAGGCATCCGCCATGATTTAATTGATGCAGTGGTAAGCACTGGCGATGAAGACGATCTTGTCCGTTTGTTGGCCCGGGTTGATGCACTATCTGCCTTTGTTAAAACCGATGACGGTGCCAACCTGTTGGCGGCGCACAAGCGGGCGGCAAATATTTTGAAAATCGAAGAAAAGAAAGATAAGGCGTCCCACCGGGGCGAAGCCGATGCGGGCGTACTGGATCAGGCGGAAGAAAAAGCACTGTTTAGCGCACTTTCTGACATAAAAAACAACACGGCCCCATTAATTGATGGGGAAAAATTCAAAGATGCCATGGCCCATCTTGCCAAATTGCGCGAAGTTGTTGATAAGTTCTTTGATGGTGTTACCGTTAATGCCGATGATAAAAAGTTGAGAGAAAACCGCCTAAGGTTATTATCTACGATTGTTTCGACCATGGATGAAATAGCGGACTTTTCCAAAATTGAGGGATAAGGGCGTTTAAACAAAATGGCAAAGCTGAGCGAAAAGCTGGTTTATGCATTCGGTGGCAATGATGCCGATGGTCGCGCCCATATGAAGGCGTTGCTGGGTGGCAAGGGTGCCAACTTGGCCGAGATGTGCTCGTTGGGTTTGCCGGTTCCGCCGGGGTTCACAATCACCACCGATGTCTGCACCTATTTTTCTGAAAATAATTCCACCTATCCTGCTGCGTTAAAAAAAGACGTAGCCAAGCGTATCAAGGTGCTTGAGGCCGCCATGAGTGCAGGTTTTGGCAAGCCCAGTGCAAATGGCCACATACTTTTGCTTTCCATTCGTTCTGGCGGCAAGGCATCAATGCCCGGCATGATGGACACCGTGCTTAACCTTGGCCTTAACTGCGAAACGGTTTTGGCATTGGCGGCAGATAGCGGTGATGATCGTTTCGCCCATGATAGCTATCGCCGTTTTATTCAAATGTACGGCGATGTGGTTATGGGCGTTGCCCATCATCATTTCGAAGACATCTTGGAAGATTTTAAATTAGAAAATAATTATCGCCTCGATACCGAGCTATCGGCAGGCGATTGGAAAAATCTTATTCCAAAATACTTAGAAGTTGCCGAAACCCAATCGGGCAATCCATTTCCACAAGACCCGATGGAGCAATTATGGGGTGCCATTAGCGCGGTATTTAACAGCTGGATGAACCGCCGCGCGGTAACGTACCGCAAACTTCACAATATTCCTGAAAGCTGGGGCACGGCGGTTAACGTGCAGGCAATGGTTTTTGGTAACATGGGCGATACATCCGCCACCGGGGTTTGCTTTACCCGCAACCCATCAACCGGAGAGCCTAATTATTATGGTGAGTACCTGATAAATGCCCAAGGCGAAGATGTGGTTGCCGGAATTCGCACCCCGCAACCGTTGACCATTGAGGAAAAGAACACATCCGCCAGCCACCTTCCAGCATTGGAAGAAGCAATGCCCGATGTCTACGCCCAACTGTTGGAAATACGCAAAATTTTGGAAAAACATTTTTGCGATATGCAAGATATGGAATTTACCGTTCAGCAGGGCAAGTTGTGGATGCTGCAAACCCGTGGCGCCAAACGCACCGCCAAGGCGGCGTTAAAAATAGCAGTTGATATGAAAGAAGAGGGGTTAATCGACCAGACCGAGGCAATTCGTCGGGTTGAACCGGAACAGATTAATCAATTATTGCACCCCATGCTCGACCCCGATGCCGAATGCGAAATAATCGGCAATGGCTTGCCCGCATCACCCGGGGCCGCTTCGGGGCGGTTGGTTTTTACATCGTGTGATGCCGAAGAATGGGTAGCAAGGGGCGAAAAGGTAATGCTGGCCCGGATCGAGACCAGCCCGGAAGATATTGGCGGCATGCATGTGGCCGAAGGCATAATTACCACCCGTGGCGGAATGACCAGCCACGCCGCTGTGGTCGCGCGCGGCATGGGCAAGCCCTGCGTATCGGGTGCGGGCGGCGTTCGCATTGACGTTAAGAAAAAAACATTATCCGCCCTTGGCCTGACCATGGGCGAGGGCGACATGGTTACCATTGATGGTGCCAGTGGGCGAATAATAAAAGGGGTGGTACCGACGGTTGACCCAGAATTGGGTGGTGATTTTTCCAAGCTGATGAAATGGGCCGACGAAGTGCGCAAATTAAAAATACGCGCCAACGCAGAAACGCCCAAGGACGCATCCGTTGCTCGCAGTTTCGGTGCCGAAGGTATCGGTCTTTGCCGAACCGAACATATGTTTTTTGAGCCATCACGCATTATGCATATGCGTGAAATGATACTTGCCGATAGCGAACAATCCAGACGGGCAGCGTTGGAAAAACTTCTTCCCCATCAAAAACATGATTTTCTTGAATTGTTTCGCATAATGGAAGGCTTGCCGCTAACCGTGCGCTTGCTTGACCCGCCGTTGCATGAATTTCTTCCAACACGCAAAGTCGATATTCAGGCAGTTGCAAATGATTTGGGCGTAAAAGAAGAAGAAATTGAAGCCCGCATAGTTCAATTGCACGAGTTTAATCCCATGCTCGGCCACCGTGGGTGTCGCCTTGGCATTACCTATCCTGAAATATACGAGGTGCAGACCCGCGCCATTTTTGAAGCCGCATGTGAATTGGTAAAAGAAAAGGTCAAGGTTGCCCCTGAAATAATGATCCCCCTTGTTGCAACGAAAAATGAATTTTCCATACTTAAGATTCTTGTTGATAAGGTCGCGGCCAAGGTAATGGACGAGACCGGGGTGAAAGTTAAATATCTTGTCGGAACAATGATTGAGCTTCCCCGTGCGGCTCTTGCGGCTGGAGAAATCGCAAAGGAAGCCGATTTTTTCAGTTTTGGAACAAACGATCTGACGCAAACAACCTATGGTCTATCGCGTGACGATTCGGGCAAGTTTATCGGCATCTACCGCGAGAAGGGTGTGATTGAAAGCGATCCTTTTGTAACGTTGGATACAAAGTACGTCGGCGAGCTTCTAAAAATTGGAACCGAGCGTGGCCGTGCCCAAAACAGCAAATTACATATTGGTATATGCGGCGAACATGGCGGCGATCCGGATTCAATTCGCTTCTGTCATAAAATTGGGCTGGACTACGTTTCTTGCTCACCTTACCGTGTACCCATAGCACGACTTGCGGCGGCTCAAGCAGCACTTGGCGTTGATATCGAAACTAACGCTTAATTTTTATCTATCGTTTTTCATGACGGAAAAAAATGCAAAATCCACCGCTAAAAGTACTTTTCCTTTGTACCGGAAATTCTGCCCGCTCGATAATGGCGGAAGCATTACTCAATTATTATGGGCATGGCCGATTTGAAGCATTTAGTGCCGGCAGCAAGCCTGCTGGGCAGGTTAACCCGTTTGTATTGGAAACCCTGAACGATGTCAGGATATCAACCGCCGGGCTCAGGTCTAAAAGCTGGAATGAATTTGTAACCGCGCGTGCGCCATTGCTTGATGTGGTGATTACGGTTTGCGATAACGCGGCAAATGAAACTTGCCCCATATGGTACTCGGCCCCGGTGCAGCAGCATTGGAGTTTTGATGACCCGGCTGCCGCCCAAGGGCCAGATATGGTAAAACGCTTTGAAACAAGGCGGGTATATTCGGAAATTGAATCGCAAATAAGAAAATTTATTGCCTTGCCGGATGAAAGTTTTGTTCCCGAAAGACTTGAAACCGAGCTTCTAACTATTGCACGGGGCAAGTAACACCAACATCATGCATTTTTTAGCGACGCATGAATACCGTCCACTCATCTAGTGGGTAGTCGGTTATTATTTCAACATTGGGCGTAAGTGTTTTTGCGTATTTAATCGTATCATCCATATTTGCATAGTGAAGATCGGTTAGTTTTGCCCCCGAATTGGAATCAAGCATATTAAATGCTAATCCCTTTTTGGTGTTTTCCCACAACATGCGAATGCTAGAGTAAACATAATCACTCCACAGGTGATCAATCGCGCCTAACGACATATTAAACGTGCCCGAGGCAAAAGAATAATCGGCTGTTTCCGATGCACGCGCGCTATGAATAAAGTTTGCACGGTTGTCGTGGTTACGAATGCGGGCAGCGTCTATCATTTCCATTGAAATGTCGTAGCCGAAATATTTGCTTTCACTCATCAATGGATTATTTTTTAATATTTCAAAAAATGCACCATATCCGCAGCCAAGG
>DAOWFB010000141.1 GCA_030638205.1 Thalassospiraceae bacterium | reverse complement strand
CGGGCTTTGGTCGAGCTGCTATCTGCAACTTCAAGTAATTCGCTTGCTCTTAATTTAAGAATATCTCCAAGCTTTTCCGCCCGAGTTGATGCGCGGTCGGTTGTGGTTGCCACTTCGTATGCACGGCGATGTAAAACATCACCCACATCACGAGCGCGGGTTTCGGCTTTTTCCGATACAACGCGCAATTGTTCGGTCTGGCGCGATAATGCTTCTGCTACTGCTTGCGAACGAAGATCGGCGTCTTCTGAAACTTGCGAAAGTTCAAGCGCACGGGTGCGAATTTGGTCGTTGATTATTTCGGCACGGGTTATGGCCTCGTCCGATGCCTTGCTTAGTTCACGGGCCTGACGAGTTAAAGACTTGCTTATTTCATGAAAACGAGTTTGTGCCCGATCCGAAGGATAAGTTAGCTGGCGTATCTGCCAACGAAGATGCTCGGTCTCGCTACGAAGGGCATGGCCGCGTTCGTAAAATGCTATAACCATCCACAATAATGCCACCGGGGTAATAACGCCGGCTGCCATACCGCCAAGCTCGTGGGGCAAAAGCTCAAACAGCAACCCCCAGCCAAGCTGGTTGCTGATGTACCATGCAGAAGCACCAAGCCAGATTGCGCTTAAAACCGCACCACCAATAGAGGCAGCACGAAAGCGTAGGAAAAAAGGTTTTTTCCATTCATCAAATTCATTGGATTGGGGTGCAACGCTGGCATCGGCACCGGCGCCTGCAATGACCGCCTCGCCATCTATCAGATCAGCGCTGTCTTGTGATGCGTCCTGATGCGAGCTTCCCGTTTCTTTTTTTACCATGCCTTTTCAATCTCCCCTTCAAGAAGAAATTGCTCCTGATGTTGCTTTAGTTGACCGCTAGGCTGAAGATAATACACCTCCTACATATTAGTGGTAAATAGGCTCAAGGCACCATATATTGTGTATTTTTGGCATTTTTGGCGTATAAAAAAGCCCAAATGTGAACAACTTGGCCCCATATATGTGGATAAAGTGCCCCTGCCTGTGGATTAGGCCAGAATCAAGGGAGGTTGACCTAAAAAAGGTGCTGACCGCCGGTAACCCATATTTCGGTTCCGGTCACATAATTTGAATCATCCGAGCAAAGATAATAAACCGTGGTCGCAACATCGCGTGGGCTGCCCATTCGTTCCAGCGGAATACGCGGAATAAGCGCCTCGTATTCAGGCTGTATCATGGAGGTTTCTATTTCTCCCGGGGCAACCGCGTTTACCCGAACCTCAAGGGCGGCAAATTCGTTTGCCATTTCACGGGTAAGGGCGCTAAGGGCTGCTTTGGAAATTGAATAAGCCGACCCTGCAAAGGGATGGATTGAGTGTCCGGCAATGGATGTTATGTTGACTATTGACCCTTTGCCCTTGTGCAGTGCGCTGGCGAACCCGCGCGAAAGCCTAAGGGCTGCAAAGAAATTTATTTCAAATACCTCGTGCCATGCATCGATGTCGCCATTAAGGCAGCCCAAACGTTCCTTGTATGGGGTTTTGGGCGAAAGTCCGGCGTTGTTTACCAGACCATGCAACGGCGCACCATCCAGCGCATCACTTGCTTGAGAAATAAAATTATTAAGACTTTCTGGATCGGAAAGATCGGTTGGTATGTGTGTTGTCCAATTTGGGTCACGCCCGCATTCATCGGGCACACCTTCGCGTGAGCAGGTTATTATGTTCCAGCCCCGCTCCATAAAAAGCATGGCCGTGGCGTGGCCGATGCCGCGCGATGCACCCGTGATGATTACCGTTTTTTTATCTGTTTCCATAATTTAAGAAGTTAGGGCAAAACCGCACCTCTTACCAATACCAATTATTTTGGAACAATTATTTAATAGCCCATCACCTCAAGGCCCCACCGCCTCAACACAAAAAGCATCGGTTTCCTCGCGTGTGCCCGAGCTATTAATGCGTTTCCACTCCATTTCACCAAGGTCGTATTCAAGCTGCTGCCTGACTATGCGGGCATCGGCATCGGATGCATTATCGACCCGTTTGGTAACGCGGGCTTCCAGAACATCAGGGCCGGTATCGAGCCAAAGCCCAATAAACGGCACACCCGCATCTTTGGCCACATCTGCTATGGCTTGGCGTTGTTCGGGCTTTGCAAACACACAATCTGCAATTACCGAATGTCCACTTAATAAAACTGCATGGGCTTCGTCATATATGGCTTGATAAGTTTGCTCGGTCATTTCCTTGCTGTAGCCGCTTTCATCAAGGCGGTCTAACGGATGAACACCAGCAATGCGTTTTCTTATTACGTCGCTTCTAAGAACCCGCGCTCCGGGCCGGGCGCCAATTAATGGGGCCAATGTTCTGGCGGCGCGAGATTTTCCGCTGCCAGACAGACCGCCAACGGCTATTAATTTGGCAGGTGGTGGGGCAAGATAATCAAGCGCCATTTGTAAAAAACCGCAGGCATCTTTTTTTAATTGCGGGACTACGGATTTGTCGGTTGAGATGCCTGAAAGCGTTGCTGCAACGTGGGAACGAATAGCCGCACGTAATGAAAGAAAAAGCGGAAACGCGACTAGCCCCCAGGCTGAGCCAGTTATATCCATGTAGCGGTTCATTGCTACGTTGGCCAAATCGGCCCTGCCGATGTGTTCCAAATCCATCAATAAAAACGCAAGGTCGTACAAAACATCGGTAATATTTATATTGTCGTTAAATTCGATTGCATCAAATAAGGTTGGCTCGCCATCTAGCAAAACAATATTTCCAAGGTGCATATCGCCATGGCAAAACCTTACACAGCCGCCTTCTCGTCTGCGTTCAAGCAACGATGATATTTCATCAAGCTCCACTAGGGATTTCTTGATGCATTCATCTATTTTGTTTTTATCTAAAACGTCGCCGTCATTTTCGTTAAATGCCTTGGCGTTGCCTTCGATTATAAGTGCGATGCCAGCCCGCCCGCCGCCATCGGTTCTGGCTTCAGTGGCCGCGTGAAATGTTGCTATGTTATCTGCCAGACGCTCCATCAAAAAACGGTCTATTTTTTTATTTTTGGCCATCTCGCTAAAAAGATTGGCCTCATTAAAACGCTTCATCTCGACCACCCAGTCGATGGCCTCGCCACTGCCACCGACCTCCAGCCCACCGCCGGGCTTGCGGGCAATTGGTTTAACCCCAATATAAATACTAGGTGCGGTGCGCCTGTTTACCGCCACCTCGGCCTCACAATAAGACTTGCGTAAATCGGGGGTGGAGAAATCTAGATAAGGAAATTTCACCGCGCGTTTTAATTTAAAAACGTGGGTTTCACCGATAAAAATTTCTGATATATGGGTTTCCTTGCGGCCAACAGCTTTAGTTCCGTCAGCAAAAGCCGCAGGTGTGGCAAGGAACGAAATGGTTTCTGACTGATCCTGAGAAATCATGGGATAATGTTAACCTGCGCTGGGCCGACAACAAAGGCCTATAACCTACAATAATTTACGGGGATGATTATGCTGCCTATTTATGATATAATCTGCGAGTCCAAGGGGAGACACTCCCTGTCTCCTCGTAGCTATCAGGAGGCCATCATGAAAGACATTCAAATGGCCGATGTGGAAATACACATCGACGAAACCCTCGAAGCACCCCAACGTGAAAAAATCCGTGCTGTAGTTTTGGCAAAAAACGGCATAATGACTGCGGTTATTAATGACAATAAGCCGCACCTAATGTTTGTTGGATATGATCCAGATGTCATAAACTCTCTAGAGCTATTGAAAACGGTAACCAACGAAGGTGTTCACGCTGAACTCATAGGTTTTTAAGTGCGCACACGTTAGGCATTAATTATCAAACGCAACCCGCTCATCTATCCCGTGGGGGTCTTGATGGGTAAGAACCTCTGCGCGCGGAAATTCCTTTTCGATCATGTGCATTACCTCTTCGGCAATATCATGGGCACGAACAAGCGTGATTTCAGGATCCATTTCAAGGTGAAGCTGGATAAACATATTGCTGCCCGATGAGCGGGTGCGCAGGTCATGTATATCAATAACATCTTTATGCGAAACGGCAATTTCACGAATACGTTCGCGGTCTTCTTCGGGAAGCTCGCGATCCATCAGCACGTTATAGGCTTCTCTGCCAATTTCATAAGCACCATAAAGAATGTAAAATGCGATACCAACGGCGAACAATGGGTCGGCAATACCCCAGCCCCATTCGCTTACTAAAAACAATGACACAATTACGCTGATGTTTACCAACACATCCATTTTATAATGCGCCGAGTCTGCGGCAATGGCTAGCGACCCGGTTTTTTTGGCAACGTAGCGCTGAAAGGCAACCAGCATCATCGTCGCAACAATGGATATGACCATCACCGTGTAACCCAATGAAAAACTGTCAATAACCCGGGGGTGGAATATCCGGTCAATCGCTTCCAGCACAAGAAACACCGCCGAACCGGAAATAAACGCAGCCTGAGCTAAGCCCGCCAATGCTTCGGCCTTGCCATGGCCAAAACGGTGTTCTTCATCTGCCGGCTGCAAGGCATGACGAATTGCAAACAAATTTACGGTTGATGCGGCAACGTCAAGCAATGAGTCGATCATGGTTGAAAGCAGGCTTACTGAATCTGTTGAAAGCCATGCAAAGAATTTTAATGATACCAGCGTACCCGCAACCCCAACCGCCACATAAGTAGCAATACGCATAAGCCGGGCCGAGCTTTCGCGGCTAAGTTCGGTATCGTTTTTGTAATCATTGTGAGTGTGCATTTATTTATCTTTTTGCGGATACTTACGGATAAATGCGCTGGATATTCCAGCCATCATCGGTTTTGTTAAAGACCTCGCGTTCGTGCAGGCGAAACTTGCGGTCTGTCCAAAATTCAATTGTTTTGGGCTTTACCCGAAAGCCTGACCAGAACTCGGGCCGGGGGATATCACCAACCGCATATTTGACGGCAAATTTAGCAACGCGGGCTTCTAGTTCAAACATCCCTTCCAATGGCTGCGATTGTTTTGATGCCCATGCGCCAATGCGTGAATCTCTGGCCCTTGATGCGAAATATTCATCGGCCTCAGCTTCGCTAACCGGCTCAACCGGGCCACTGATGCGAACTTGCTTGCGAAGGCTTTTCCAATGAAAAACCAATGCCGCAACCGGGTTGTGTGATAAATCATCAGCCTTGGCCGAGCCTAAATTGGTATAAAAAACAAAACCGTTTTCATCCGCGCCTTTAAGCAACACCATGCGCGCCTGAGGCATGCCATCGGCATTAACCGTTGCCAGTGTCATGGCCGTGGGATCATTAGGTTCGCTTTTTTCGGCATCTGACAGCCAGTCCTCGAAAAGCTTTATTGGGTCTTGTTTGGCCTGATTATGGCTCATGCATGCTTCCATTTTCTAATAAAACTGTGTCGATTATACATGTTTTATCCGCATAACCAATTGAAACCAAACGATTGCGGGTACTGTGGATATTATCGTTAATTTTTAGTAAGGATTTAGAGGTAACCTGCGAGGGAAGCACTTATAATAACAAGCACTTATAATAATAGGCATTTACGAGACTTAAATCAGAGAATAATTCGATGGCACGACAATCAAGCGGTTCGACATTAAAAAAAGTATTGGCGGTAATGATTGCCGTTTCAAT
>DAOWFB010000117.1 GCA_030638205.1 Thalassospiraceae bacterium | reverse complement strand
TTAGCAAACCAATGTCGCCGGTACGCTTTACGTGGGTACCGCCGCAAAGCTCAACCGAAAACGATCCATCGGCACCACTAGCACCCTGTTCAGGCTCGGCCCCCATGGAAACTACCCGCACTTCGTCGCCATATTTTTCGCCAAATAATGCCATGGCACCGTTTTCTTGGGCCTCGGCAGGTGTCATCAATTTGGTTTTGACCGCCGTATTGGCACGAACCTGTCCGTTCACCATTAATTCAACATCGGCTATTTGTTCTGGCGTCACGCCCATTGGGTGGCTTATGTCAAAACGCAATCTGTCGCCCGAAACTTGCGATCCTTTTTGCGTAACATGGTCGCCCAGCTCTAGGCGAAGGGCCGCATGTAAAAGATGAGTTGCTGAATGATTGGCACGAAGCTCTGAACGCCTAGCGTGATTAACGCGCAAACTTACATCATTGCCAACCCTAATAGACCCGCTATCAACAGTCCCTAAATGAACGTGCAGCTTGCCCAGCTTTTTCTGGGTATCGGTTATTTTTACCGAGAAACCTTCGCCAGCAATGGTGCCCCCACTAATTTCGCCCCCACTAATTTCACCAATGTCGCCCATCTGGCCGCCGCTTTCGCCGTAAAACGGTGTCTGGTTGGTTATTAATGCAATTTCATCACCGCTAGCGGCTTCGTTCACACAGGCGCCACCTTTTATTATGGCAACAATTTTACCTTCGGCTTGTTCAAGCTCGTAACCAAGGAATTCTGTTGCGCCGACATCGTCTAAAACATCAAACCACACTTCTTCGGTGGCGGCCTCGCCCGAACCTTTCCATGCGGCACGGGCGGCTACTTTTTGGCGTTTCATGGCATCGTTAAAACCGTCTTCGTCGATGCTGATGGATTTTGGTTTTAATGCATCCTCGGTCAAATCCAACGGAAAGCCATAGGTATCATAAAGTTTAAACGCGGTCTCGCCGTCAAGCTGGCTGCCGGCTGTCATTCCATTGGTGGCTTCATCTAATAGCTTGAGGCCGCGATCGAGGGTTTTTTGAAAACGCCCCTCTTCCATTTTTATGGTTTCGCTTATTAGTGCCTCGGCCCGGCCAAGCTCAGGAAAAGCCGCACCCATTTTTGCCACCAAAGATGAGACCAAACGGAAGATCACAGGGTCACTTGCGCCAATCATATGGGCATGACGCATGGCCCGGCGCATGATACGGCGCAGAACATAGCCGCGCCCTTCGTTGGACGGCAAAACTCCATCGGCAATAAGAAACGCGGTTGAGCGCAAATGGTCGGCAATTACCCGGTGCGATATCTTGTGCTCGCCATCGGGGTCTGAATTAGTGACATCAGCTGATGCCAGAATAAGCGAGCGCATTAAATCAATATCGTAATTATCATGGGTGCCCTGCATAACGGCTGCTAGGCGTTCCAACCCCATGCCGGTATCGATTGATGGTTTGGCTAGCTCAACGCGCTGATCGGCATTGATTTGTTCGTATTGCATGAAAACCAAGTTCCAAATTTCAACGAACCTGTCACCGTCTTCATCCGGGCTGCCGGGTGGGCCACCGGGAATTTTATCGCCATGGTCATAAAATATTTCCGAGCATGGGCCACAGGGGCCGGTTTCGCCCATGGCCCAAAAATTATCCGAGGTCGCAATACGAATAATGCGATCTTCGGGCAGGCCGGCAATTTTTTTCCAAAGGTCAAAGGCTTCATCGTCATCGTGATAAACGGTGGCAATAAGCCTGTCCGCGGGCAAGCCAAATTCTTTGGTCAGCATATTCCATGCAAGCTCAATGGCAACGTCTTTGAAATAATCACCAAAGGAAAAATTACCCATCATTTCAAAAAATGTGTGGTGACGTGCGGTATGGCCGACATTTTCAAGGTCGTTATGTTTACCGCCGGCACGAACGCATTTTTGGCTGGTAACGGCACGGTCATATGGCCTTATTTCCAGCCCGGTAAATACGTTCTTGAACTGCACCATTCCGGCATTGGTAAACATCAATGTCGGATCATTGTGGGGAACCAGCGGGCTAGAATCCACCTCTTCATGGCCATTGGCTTTGAAAAAATCCATAAATGCTTTGCGGATATCATTGGTTGTTTGCATATGTTTTTAGCTAGCCCTACTTGAATTCATATAAACATCTGCTTTTACAGCCCTTTCAATGGAGTGTCCACCGACTGAAAGGGCACACTTATAAAAGCCCACAAGCAAAGCGACCTCCCCTGAGGGCACAGGGGAGGTCTGACAGCCATAGGAGAAGGGATAGGCGGCCGCCTGAGGGTGGTTTATTATTCTTTGCTATCTAGGGCGATATCGTCTTTGGGATCAGCAGCACCATCTTCAGCCATGGAACCACCACCACCGGTGAGCATTTCTTCGGAAAGAAGGCCCGCATTCTGACGGATGGATATCTCAAGCGCCGCTGCCTTTTCAGGGTTATCGCGCATGAACTGTTTGGCATTTTCCCTGCCCTGACCGATTCGTTCTGAATTATACGAATACCAAGAGCCGGATTTTTCTACCAATTCTGCCTTGGTGCCAAGGTCGAGCAATTCGCCCATCTTGGAGATGCCCTCGCCATACATGATATCGAATTCGATCATTTTAAACGGCGGGGCCAGTTTGTTTTTAACAACCTTGACCCGGGTTTGATTGCCGACAATTTCTTCGCGGTCTTTAATCGCACCGATACGGCGGATTTCAAGGCGCATGGATGAATAAAATTTCAACGCGTTACCACCGGTTGTAGTTTCCGGGTTGCCGAACATAACGCCGATTTTCATTCTAATTTGGTTGATGAAAATCACCATGGTGTTTGATTTAGAGACCGATGCGGTAAGTTTGCGCAATGCCTGGCTCATCAACCGGGCCTGTAGGCCCATATGGTGGTCGCCCATTTCGCCTTCAAGCTCGGCCCTAGGTACCAATGCGGCCACGCTATCGACCACCAAAACATCAACCGCGCCGGAACGCACCAAGGTATCGGTAATTTCCAGCGCCTGTTCGCCGCCATCGGGCTGCGAAATAAGCAGTTCATCAATATCAACGCCAAGTTTTTTGGCATAAACCGGATCAAGGGCATGTTCGGCATCAATAAATGCGCAGGTGCCGCCGGTTTTTTGTGCCTCGGCCACAACGTGCAATGCCAATGTGGTTTTGCCCGAGCTTTCCGGTCCGTATATTTCAATAATTCGGCCCCTGGGCAGGCCACCAATACCAAGACCAATATCAAGGCCAAGCGAGCCGGTTGAAATAGTATCGGCTTCCACGGTTTCGCGCTGGCCTAGCTTCATCAGCGAGCCTTTGCCAAATGCACGTTCTATTTGGCCAACGGCGGCCTCAAGTGCTTTGTTCTTATCCACGTTACCTTTTTCTTCCACTACTCTGAGTGCTGCTTTTGCCATTATATTTTCCCAACTATGTTCATACGCTGTGAGTTTGTTCAATAAGTGTTCCTTGGCATTGAATGTACCCTTTTTGTTCTCATTGGCAAGCATTTTTTTAAATTACTGATAATAAAGCTTTTTTCAGTTCATGTTCCTAAACTGTTCACAAAAAACCAATTACCCAACACACTTATTAAGTGTGGGCAACGCAACCATAGATTATTGGAATAAAAATGGAATCGGGCCGGGTGGCCCTGCTTTTTAGCTTTCCATAACCTCTTTGACCTTGGACGCCAGATCCCTAAGGCTAAATGGTTTGGCCAAGAATGAAAAATCACCCTTGCCAAACCCACCGGGAATTACGTTGTCGGTGTATCCGGAAATAAATATGACTTTTACTTCGGGTATTTCCTGGCGAACAAACTGCACCAATGTATGGCCATCCATTCCCGGCATTACAACATCGGTAACAATAAGGTCTATTTTTGTTTCGGTTGAATTAATTACGTCCAGCGCGGCTTCGCCGTTGGCTGCCTCTAGCACGTCATAGCCTTTGTTTTTGAGCGCACGAACGGCAAACATGCGTACCGCGTCTTCGTCTTCGACCAGCAATATTGTTCCGACCCCCGTAAGGTCGGCGGCAGCTGGTGTTGCTTCGCCATTAATTCCTAAAGCAGATTTACCCGCTTCCCCGGCCCCCCCAGACCCATCAACCGCCTGTGGCCGACGCTCGCCTTTGGAAACGTGGCAAGGCAATAAAACCGTAAAGGTGGTTCCGTCACCGGGCGCACTATCAACAAACACATATCCGCCTGCCTGATGAACAATGCCATACACAGTTGAAAGACCAAGCCCGGTTCCCTCGCCCACTTCTTTGGTTGAAAAGAATGGCTCAAAAATACGGCCAAGGTCTTCCTTGCGGATGCCTGTGCCCGTATCGATTACATCTATGGTTACATATTCACCTGCCGGAACTAAATCCATGCCCCGCTGCATTGGTTTGTCGAGCTTAAGGTTTGCGGTACGAACGGTTAGCTGCCCACCACGACGCATGGCATCCTTGGCATTAACCGCCAAGTTAACAATAACCTGGTCAAACTGGGTACGGTCCATTCTTACCATGCCCAGCTCAGGTTCGTTTTCCATATTCAGTTCTATGGAGCTTTCAAGTATGCGCCCAAGCATGGAAGAAAGATCACTTAACACCTCATTCGGGTCAAACAGCACAGGTTCCAGCGAATCCTTGCGTGAAAAGGTTAGCAATTGGCGAACCAAATTGGTGGCACGGTTGGCGTTTTGTTTTATCTGCTGAATATCTGCAAACGATGGATCGTCAGGACCGTGACGGGCAAGCAGCAAATCGGAAAAACCTATCATCGCGGTCAACAGGTTGTTGAAATCGTGTGCGATGCCGCCTGCCAACTGTCCAATTGCCTGCATTTTTTGTGATTGGGCGAACTGTACTTCCAAATGTTTTTGCTCGGTCGTATCAATAAAATGAAGGATTAACCCGGTTACTTCACCAAAGTCGTCCTCCATCCGTGAGGCATAAAGCGATGCCATAACCTCGCGCCCGCCTGATGCCGGCATTTTGACCTCAAGATGGGCAGCGCGCGATATTCCCATCACAACCTTGGACAACTGGGCCGCAACATCACCCATGTCTTCTTTGGCCAGAAGGTCGGTAAAGGGCTTAGATATTATTACATCCCGGTGGCTACCTAGCATGCGCTGAATGGCGCGATTGCAATCGGTGACGTTGCCCTGAAGATCAAGAAGAACAATTGAAACCGGGGCCTCATCAAACAACCAATAAAGCTTGCGTGCTATTTCACGGGCATCGACCCTACCTTCATTATCGCCATCTTTGGCTTGATTGGCCCGTCTGGCATTGTCGCGGATTACTACCGAACGAGTATAAAGAAGCTCTCCATCGCTGTTTACCCGGCCCGACTGAAACAAAAATGCCCTAAAGGTTGTTCCGTCACGTGATTGAAGGGTTACTTCGCCATTTAACCCTTCTTCGTTACCTTCTTCATCTTCACCCACATTAAATGAGCCAGTAGCAATAACAAAATCGGCAAATGAAATACCGCCCGACTTCATTTCCGGCAAGCTTACACCCAACCATGAACAAAGCGCCTCGTTGGCAAAAACCATATCGCCTGAACCATTGATGGAAAAAAATCCAACCGGAAGATTGTCAAGAAGATCTGATAAAAGGTCTTCTTCCCGCCTTCTGATAATTTCCATTTCAAAGGTTGCAGTTATGTCGCGTCCGGACCAAACAACCATATTATTCTTATGTGAGCGTTTTGCCCCATTAAAATTATTATCAAGCGGCCTTACCGATAGTCGCCAGCGCTGTATAAGCAATTTTCCACCAAAGTGTTTCCATATCTCTATTTCATCCCAATCATGGCCACCACCGGCCGCCTGCATCAATAGGCGCTCCAATTTATCAGCAGAGACAACATCATCATCGGCAACAGAAAGACCTTTTAATATATTGGTTTCGGCATCACCCCTGAACAAATCACGAAAAGATTTGTTGGTATAAACCGCTTCACCTTTGGCATTTGTAATCATTAAGGCATCGCCTGCCTCGCCCTGAGCCTGAAAAACCAGTCTTGCATTTGTATCGGTGTTTGCCCTGAGACCAAATGCCCACGCACCCAAAAGCGAGAACACGGCGGTCATTAAGCCTGCTACGTATGGGGCAACAAGCACGACCAAAGGTCCCAGTGCGGGCAAGATAGCCGCCACATCCACATAACCAAGGCCAATAACAAGACCAATTATTGCCGATAAAATGCTGGCAAGCAAAAACCATCCCGGCCATGGGCCACGGGTTGGTGCAAAGGCGGCGGCACTAATGCCGCTTTCGGGCGGAACCTTTGTGTTATCGATATTATCTTTGGTTTTATGGTTTGTTTGGTCGCTATTTGGCATGATGTTATTAAGTTGTGCTTTCTGGTTCAACGTTTGGAATATCCCCCTTGAGACGCATAACATAGCCGATAACTTCGGCCACCGCCTTGTAATGTTCTACCGGGATTTCCTCGTCAACCTCAACAGCTGAATAAAGGGCGCGGGCCAATGGCACATTTTCCACAATTGGGATGTCATTTTCTTTGGCTACTTCCCTTATTTTAAGGGCCAAATGGTCAATACCCTTGGCCAGAACCCTGGGTGCGGCCATGGAATCCATCTTATATTCAAGGGCAATGGAATAGTGGGTCGGGTTGGTTATGACCACATCGGCCTTGGGCACGGCTGTCATCATTCGTTGCTGGGATCGCTCGGCCCTAATTTTTCTGATCCGGGCTTTAATCTGGGGATCGCCCTCTGATTCTTTGTGTTCGTCTTTTATTTCTTGGCGGCTCATCTTTTGTGATTTGTTGTGATCAAACTTTTGATATGCATAATCAATTATCGCAATTGCCGTCATAACCATTATGGCACCAGTGGAAATGGCAATGGTTAAATAAAACATCCTGTCAACAACATCGGCAAGCGCATAGCCGGGCATAAGTTCTAAGTCGGTCACAAACGGCATAGCCATAGCAACCATCAACACAGATACAATGCCAAGCTTAAGTATGCCTTTGAGAAATTCCACAAGGGCGCGGGATGAAAACATTCGCTTAACCCCGGACAAAATTGAAATCTTATTTAATTTTGGGGTAATTTTATCCGGTGCCCACAAAAATCCTGTCTGCATAACGTTGGCTGCAAAAGCAAGTATCATAAGGGCAATAAAAATAGGTGAAAGATAAATACCAAGCTCCAGCAGGGCATCAATCATCAGTTCTTGTAGGCTTCCGACACCGGTACCTAAGGCGTGTGAGTTTTCTATAAACCCGGATGAATAATCTTTAATTCCACCCATCATCCATGGCGCCATGATGGAAAGAGTAAGCAGGCTGCCCATAAGAATGGCCCAGCTTTTTACTTCTTGTGAAGTTCCAACCTGACCCTTTTCCCGGGCCTTGGACAGTTTTCGCTCGGTTGGGTCTTCTGTTTTTTGGGAGTCGTCTTCTTCAGCCATCAAGGCCTCCGCGCTATTTCCAAAACTCTAAGGCATCGCAATATTTATCAGTTCATTCTCAAAGTAAGTCATAAATGCCAGCATAATACCTGGTAATGTTATAGCCATGACCACATACTGCAATGTTATCTGCGCTGGTAAGCCAAAGAAAAATACTGGCAATTGTGGCATTAGCCTACCAAGAATACCCAAGCCCACATAATAGGCAAAGCCGGTCAAAATAAGTGGTGCCGACAGTTGTATGCCCAAAGCAAAACTATCTGCTGTCTTTCTTGCCAAGACATCGGTCATATCGCCAATGATCAATGGGTCGCCGGGTACAAAAATCGTATAACTTTCGGTAATGGCGGCAAGCATAAGGTGGTGAGTGTCAGTTACAAACACCAACGTAATGCCCATTATCCCTAAAAAAGTTGAAATCAACGAGCTTTGCTGTTCACTAATTGGATCAAGAATAAACATGTTTGCCATGCTCGATACCAGCGCCAGAACCGTACCCGCGGTTTGCAATGCAGCCATAGCAATGCGTGGAATTAATCCTAAAAACACCCCTATTAGTATTTCACCTATTAAAAGCAATGCCACCCCATCGACCGCCTGCGGCATTGTTGGCAGGTCATTCATCAAAACTGGCGTCATCACAAAACTAATTAAAAGCGCCAGAGTAAGCCTTATCTTTGGAGATACATACTGCTGCCCAATACCCGGAAGCAACATCATCGCCGAGCCAACCCGTGAAAAAATCAAAAGAAACGAAAACAGGTTTAAATTAATAAGCTGTTCAAGCATGGGCCTATCCAAGACCTACAATTCTATCAAACAGGCCGTTTGAAAAATCAATCAAGGAGGAAATCATAAAGGGGAGAAAAAACACAACCGCAAAAAAGATGACAATGATTTTTGGAACAAAAGTTAATGTCATTTCTTGAATGGTGGTTAGCGCCTGAAACAACGCAATTACCAAACCGATTAACAGGCCTGAGAGCATGATTGGCCCGGCCATCTTCAAGATAACCCATAATGCCTCGCGGCCAAGCTCAACTACCGTAACTTCGTTCATCGGTGTTCCATTGGTGCTTAATTAATGCTGACAATGAATACTATTAATTATTACGGCGATTCTCAAGGCAGCGCTTAGAGGAATTTTGCTTTATATAGAGAATATAGAGAAAAATACCTAAATCGGCATCCTGAGTATTTCCCTATATGCGTCAACAACCTTGTCACGAACCGCCACCACGGTTTGCAGTGTAATCTCGGCTTCGCTTACAGCCAGCGCCAATTGCGCCATATCAGTACCGCCAGTAATACCGCTAATGGCCACCTGTTCCGATGTCTTGCCCTGAGCCACAGCCTGACTGACACTATTTGTTACCAATTGAGCAAATGCCCCACTTTGCGGTTGTGGGCCATCTTGTGCCGGCAAAACATTGGCAACAGATCCGGTATTGTTTGCCTGAGTATAAGCCTGCAAAGCATTTGCCACATTAGCAGTTGGGTCTATTGCCATTTTTTAAGCTCCCTCTTGAATTAGTGAATTAGCGCATCAGCGAAATTGTATTTTGCAGCATGGTTTTGGATGATTTTACTACGCTCATGTTTGACTCGTACGAGCGCTGCGCTTCGCGCATATCCATCATTTCCATCAATGCATTAACGTTTGGCGTCAGAACATATCCTTGGGGATCGGCGGCCGGATGTGATGGGTCATATTTGCGGGGGAAATCTGATTTATCGACCCCAATTCTGTCTATCTGCACCTTTTCAACCCCAATGGTACGGTCAAGCTCATTACGAAAAGTTACAATCTTGCGCCTGTATGGCATCCCACCGGGCGAAGTTGGCATGGAATCGGCATTGGCAACGTTTTCAGAAATAATACGCAAGCGGGTGCCTTGCACCTTCATTCCGGCGGTTGAAATCCTGAGTGTTCTCAAGAGGTCATCCATAAATCATTTCTCCGTTTACGTTCGTTAACTTATCTGTTCTTGCCAAGTGCGGTTTTAATCATGCTTATTTGTTTCCGGTAAAGTTCGGTTATCATTCTATGCTCTATTTGGGTTTCAGCAATTTTTGTCATCTGCTCTTCCAGCACTACTGAGTTGCCGTCAGGCGAGGTTTCATAATTTCTGCTATCTTCAATTTCTTTGGCAACGCCCAAGCGTTGTCGGCGACCCTGCAGGTGCTGAGGGTCTGCCACGGCCATATTTATCTTGTTCTGTGGCGTTTGAACCATTTCCTTAAAATCAAACGCTTTCAGGTCATGGGGTCGATAGCCCGGCGTGTCGGAGTTCGCCTCGTTTTGGGCAAGAACTTCCTGACGCTGGGAAAGCCACTTGAGCTTGCCCTTCATAAGACCAAACAAGGTAATGTTATTCAGGTCCATAGCGAACCATCCTTAGCCTTCTAAATGTTCGTGCCCATATTTTTTATTTTTATGCCGTCATTTGCGCCTTAGTGGTGCTTTGCATGACGTATAATTACCATTCTGGTGATAGAAGGCCCTGTTCTTGAACCTGATGTGCCTTAGTATCAGGGGCAAGGCTTAAGAATCCATGAATCAGGGGCCCTTGAGGCTGTGGAAAAACACCTAAAAATGCCAGATTTCTGGGGATTTTTGCATTTATTGATTGTAAATACAGGTGTGAGAACCTTAAGCTTCAATCATTGGGGCGAACACTATTGCTGCCGAGCCCGTTCCAACCCCCGAGTCGCCGCAATCTGGCAACATAATAAAAATGGTAAGACTATAAATGAGCGATAATGACCACAAAAAGCAAGCTTCAGCCCATAAATCAAACTTGGCCATAGCGCTGGATTATAGCCCCGGCAAAAGCAACGCCCCAAAGGTGGTGGCAAAGGGTGAAGGCTGGCTGGCAGAACAAATAATCGCCATAGCCGAGGCCAATGGTATTGAGGTCAAGGAAGATGCCGACCTGGCCCAATTGCTGTCCAGCGTCGATGTTGATAGCGAGATTCCACTTGAAGCCTTTACTGCGGTGGCAGAAATATTGTCCTATGTTTACAAGCTTAACGACAACTGGCCCGATGGGGTAACCCCCGAGTCCCAGTTGGATAATCAAGCAGGTACGGAGAAACCCCAAAAGTGAACAACCCAACCGCAGCCCAAATCAGTCAACAAATGGAACAGGTGGAAAGCCTTGTAACTACATCGAGAAGGCTTCTCAAAGAGGGCAAGATGGTTGACCTTAGCGCCATGGAAGAAAGAATCCGTGAATTAACCGACAATTTAAAAAAAAGTGACCCGGAAACGGCAAGGCCGTTTATTGAGGCGGTGGGCAATCTTATCGATTCGCTGACGGAAATTGAGCAAAACCTCAAAGGTCACCAACAAGAACTTCTAAATGGTGAAGCTGAGCTAGATAGAAAAAAGGCCAGAAACGCTTATCAAAATGACAAAAAACCTGATTAACAGCTATTGATTGGTGACCGCATTTTTTAAGTTTTTAAACAATGCGCTATGGAGGGTATTGTCCAAATTATGGAATTATCTGAATATTTTCGTTTCGTTCTTGCCCTTGCTTTTGTTCTGGGACTAATCGGTCTTCTGGCGCTGGTGGCCAAACGCTATGGCCCCGGTATGGCGAGGACTGCAATGACCAAGGGACGAAAAAAACGCCTTAATATCGTAGAAGTAATGGCCATTGATGGAAAGCGCCGGGCGGTTATATTTCGCCGCGATGACGTGGAGCACCTTGTAATATTAGGTACAAATTCAGAAACCGTGATCGAAACAGGTATTACCCCGCCGCCTGAAAACGCTGAAAGCAACGAACAAACCAAGGCAGAGGATAAAAATTGAGTAAACGTTTTTTCAACACTAAATTTGCCAGCTTTAAATTTGCCAGCTTTAAATTGGGGAGAGAAATACTCGCCCCGCTTTTAAAGCTTTCTATTTTTACGATAGCACTTTGTGGGTTTTTGTGGATGCTTCCAGATGGGGCATCGGCGCAAAGCCTTTCGCTTGACCTTGGCCCCAACCCCAGCGCATCAAGCTCAGGGCGTGTGGTGCAGTTGGTATTGTTGCTTACGGTTCTTAGCCTTGCGCCCTCTATATTGATAATGGTTACATCGTTCACGCGTATCGTTGTGGTTCTTTCATTTCTGCGCACCGCCATGGGCACCCAACAAACACCGCCAAATCAGGTTCTGGTAAGTTTGGCTCTGTTTCTGACCCTGTTCATCATGATGCCAACACTTGAGAAGTCATATACCGATGGTGTTCAGCCCATGCTAAACGGTGAAATAGACGAGATGGAAGCATTTAACCGAACCATGGCGCCGTTTGAAACGTTTATGATGTCCCATGTGCGCGAACAAGACCTTGGGCTGTTCGTCGATATGGCGGGCCTCAGCGTGGAAGAAATTCAGGTAAATATGCCGCTCAGGGTTTTAATACCGGCATTCATGATAAGCGAATTACGCCGTGCGTTTGAAATCGGCTTTTTATTGTTTTTACCGTTTCTTATTATCGACATGGTTGTTGCTTCTGTTTTGATGTCCATGGGTATGATGATGTTGCCGCCGATTATTATCGCCATGCCGTTCAAGATTATATTTTTCGTGTTGGTTGATGGTTGGTACATGATAGTAGGCTCGCTGGTGCGAAGTTACGGCGGCGGCTAACACAAACTGCCCAGCCCATATTAGCCTATATTATCTATATTATCTGGGCGACCTCAATCCGGTTGCGTCCATTTTCTTTTGCCAAATATAGCGCGCTATCTGCCCGGCGAAGCATGTCAACAGCATCATCAGATGTTCCCGATAATTCGCTAATTCCTATGCTTATGGTCATACGCCAATTTATATCTTGTCCAACAAATATTTCATCCATAACACCATCGCGTATATCTTCTGCAATGGTGGCTGCATTTTTTGCATTGCAGGCTGGCATAACCACAGAAAATTCCTCACCACCCCAACGGCACAGAATGTCTGATTCTCTTAGCATTGGTTTTATAAACCCAATTACTCTTTTAATTACCTCATCACCCGCTATATGACCGAAAGAATCGTTAACAGATTTAAAATTATCAAAATCTATCATCATTAGCGACACGTCCTCGTTTGTACGACGAGCACGCTTTATGGCATCACCAAAAGAAACGTCAAATGCCTGGCGGTTGCCAAGGCCGGTTAATTTATCAGTAACCGCCATACTTTCCAGCTGACGTTGGGCAAAATTTATCACATAAATAATCATCGCGATGGTTATGCCAATAACAACAAAGCCAATTATAATATTTTCTATAAAGCCACGGCGAATACCGGCGGTTGCTTCCGATTCCGGTAATTCAACAAACAAATACCATTTCAGTTCCGGTATATAACGTGTGGTAAGAAGATATTCTTCGCCATCGCGACTATATGAAAAAGAGCCGCGATCTTTTGATAGTGCCTCAGTCGCAAGGTTTTGTATGCCGTTCATATTATTTATATTATTGTTAGCGATACTCTCTTGCGATGAAACTCGAACAAACCCTGTTTTATCAACAAAGAATATATTTCTACTAAAATCTTGTTCGTATTTTTTAACCATGGCCGCAACTGAACTAAGACCTAAACCGACACCGGAAACACCGATAAATTTACCATTTGAATCAAAGGTTTTGTAATTGATAAATATGGTAATGGCGCCTCCTTGCTGTTCATTATCATCAACGTTTATTTCATATTCGTCTTTCATATCGCGAACACGAAAAAACCAATCATCTTCAGGGTTGTTTTCATCAATAATTCTGGACGGGCCAGAAAAATGGTAATAGGCCAAGGTTTTATTTGAAATAAAAAACGTCGTGAAGGCATCATAACGATTGCGTATATTATCAAGATATCTGACAATCTTTCCTGTATCACGCTCACCGTCAATCACCCATTCACGCAAGAATGTATCGTTCGCCATAAGCGATGACACCAAAATAGGGCGCAATAAATCCGTTTGAATTTCAGAATAAATATTATCGCTAGTAAGCGGCAATTCATTATTAAGAATTGTTGTGCGAAGTGCATTTTTTGACACTTGAAAACTAAGTATATTTGTAGTGAGGAATCCACAAACCAAGATAGCTGTTACCAGCAAAATTAGTCTTGTTCTTATTAATTTTAATTGCACAAGATTCCACCCCGTTTTTATTTCTTTAAACTTTAATATATTTCGCTAAGCTTGCCGGCGCTAAGTTGGTCTTGGTATGAGCTCATGAAGCCTTGAAAATCCTCGACCTCTTTTAATATTTCACCAAGCCCGCGGAAATCAACAAGGCCTGCTGCTGCTGGCTGGGCTATTAGTGTGAATGCGTCCGCATACGAGCTTTTCATCATTGCCGCACCATAATTTTCAAGAATGCGCTTGACGGAATTTTCATTCTTGTTAAGGGTTTCGGCAACCGCCCAACGCAAAACCATGTACGCCTTCCTGTCGTTTAATGGTTTTCTGGCTTTTGCACCATAAGACCTGGCCAGCTTGCCCATTACCTTGGAAGCATTTTTCCAATCGGCTTTGCGCCAGTATATTTCCGCTCTTAGCTCATTAGCATCAGCCGTGGGGTTTCCTTTTAGCATTTCAAGTGCATCATCGCCCTGACCGACCCCTATGGTGGCACGCGTCCTAAGTATTAAACGATTATGCGCCAAATCATCCGACAGTCCGGGTTCGTTTGATGCGTTTAAAACCCTCAAGGCATCATCAAACTTATGGTCAAACAAAAATACCAGCGCCAATCTGGCGCCAACCCGGGCTTTCTCAGCACCCTTAAGGCGGAACTCAACTTGCCCTTCAAGAAGATCGGCCGCACGATCCAATAGATCAACCGAAACCAGCCTGTCGGCAAGCTTGCGGATCATCTCGTCGCCCTTTTCACCGGCCGGCGTTAATTCACGGTATTCATCATAAAGCGCAATTGCCGTTACCGGCGCAAGCTCATCAGCCGCACCATCAAGATAAAGTTTCTGAAATAAATCTGACATTTGCTTAGTAACGTCGGATGATTCTTCATAATCACGGAAATATGTCGCCGCTTGCTTTAACGCCTGAAGCCCTTCGCGGTACATGCCTGTTGAGCTATAAAGCTGGCCAAGATTTTGTAATAACCAAAATTCAAAATCGCCGCCGCGCCATGAAAAACGAAGCTTTTCGTATTCTTCAATCATGTCTTGCGATGAATAACGATCAAGCTCAAGCAATAACTGTGCTCTGGCAACTGCGGCCTTGGCCCTGCTCGGGCGATGCTGGCCGTCCATTACTTCTTCAAATTTACCAATCGCGCCTTCAAAATCACCGCCAAGCTTCAATAGCTTGGCCGCTACAAAATCAATCTGATTTTGCTGTGAAGGATCGGGGCTTTCAAGATTGAGTATATCTATATAGATGCCAGCTTGTTTTATATCACCCACCTCAACCGCAGCTGAGGCCACCATTGTTGCCATGGGCATTTTTAATGCCTTGGTATAGGGTCGCGTTATTGCACCAGTACGTCTTAGATCAAATGCGACTTCAGATAATTTTCCTTCTTCGGCCGCCAGTGCCGCACGCCAAAATGCACTTTCATCATTATCGTTCAAAACCTCAGCAAACAGATAATTGCGGGCATCTTCGAAACGCCCCATCAACAAACTAGATGCGCCGCGCATAAGGGCTATTTCCAGGTTATTTTCAATCTCGGGATTTTTTTCAATCATTATCTCAATAACGCCGAGTGTTTCAGCAGAAAACGTACCGGAAAAATAAAACCGCGCTAGCTCAAATCGTGCCTCTTCAAGTTTTTTATCGGTTCTTGATACTGCGATTTCCAATTGCAGTGCCTGCCTTGCGTCGATAAATGATTTAAGGTCAGCCCGTTTCCATTTTTCCAAATCCAATATCCGCGTAAGCGGCTTTGCAAATTCTTGCTCGTCACCGGGAGCCAGAATTGCCTCCAGCTTAACGTTTGCAAGCTCTTCCGCGGTAACCGATGAAATTTGCAGGCTCGATGCGCTGGTAACCTCAACCCCCTGCTTCAAGGAGCGGATGCGTAAATCATCGCCCAATGGCTGCACCACGATGCCCTGTTTGGTTTGCAGTAGTTTTAGCTGCGGATATGACCAAACCCTTCCTATGCCATGGCCAAGCGGAATAACCGGCACCACAGCAAGATTGTCACCAACTTCCGGATCTTTTACCACAATCACTTCGCCCGGCTCGGGAACCGATACAAAAAGCCTTGCCCCCAAAGGCGAACTTGGCTGGGCGACAGTTTCCAGCGGTGCCGATGGCAACATGGGTGCGCGAACAAATTCAAATACCCAAGCCAAACCGGAACGCTTTATTTCAGGATTAATTCCATCTGCGGTTTTTAACCTTATAGCGGTTCCCTTTGTCGTTTCAATTTGCTCGGCTGACAAAATAGTTGGGGCGGCTTCCCTTGCGATTGCCGGGGCATCAATAGAAATTCGCTTATCAAATATTATCCAAAGATACCCGGCGCGATTAAAAACAGCAGCGGCAACCGGCTCTTCCCAATCAAACTGAATATCCAAGGTTCCGCCTTCGCCCTTGGTTATCTGCATGTTTACCGATGAAATTGCATCAGAGCCTTCACCGGTTTTTTCTCCTTCAGGCGCAGAGCTAATGTTTACGGTTTCTTTTTTTGGCTCCAGACTTATGGGCGCATCTGAGAGTTGCTCCGAAGCTATGGTGTCTCCAGATTTCTCTACAACTTTCTTTACAACTTTTTCTTCTTCTGCAGGCGTTGATTCAGGATTGGCGGACACAACCACCGCTGGCTTTGCATCCTGAGCGGTGGTGGCCGTTTCAATTGCGGCCTGTTTAGTGGTGTTTTGAATAGGGACAGCCCCATCAATGGTTCCCGGGGCATAAACATCAACAACCACACGTTTTTCAATTTTGAAATGTCTTATTTTTGATGTGGGGTCCATGGTTAGCGAAATATTTGTGCCGCCGTTTCCGGAGCTAACGCTTGCGCCCTTTACAAATGGAATACGCCCAGATGATAGCTCTCTAATATCTGCATCGCCTCTGGCCTGAAAAGAAAGATTTAGATTATTTCCATCCCTGCTTGCCCTATACGGCACCTGTGTCGGCCAATCGAAAACTACGCGCGAAAAACCCTTGTGTAATCCAGTGCGAATACCAACGCTTAACTTAACTGCAGGCTGCTGGGCGTTGGGGTTAACAGCTCCAGTGGGTGTTTGTGCTAGCGCATCATTGGTATCCAATATATCGACCACCACACTGTTGCCGCTATCGTAACTTCTAAGGCCAAAATTACCCTTCAAACGAAATATTATACTAGTCCCATCAGAGCCAATTTCTGCTGTGGAAATATATTTTTGTAAAACACGTATGGGGGTATTTAAATTTGTCTCTATGGGTCTTGAAAACCTAATCAATATAAAGCCATTACCTGCTTCGCTAACGTGACCAACAGGTTGCGGCCATGCAAAAACCATCCTGCCAAAATTTTCACGCTGGCCCGCGCTTGTGCTTACCGTATCGGCAACAGCCACTCCTGCACCACCCAATAAAAGCGGTACGACAAGTGCAAATATTGCCAGTAGGCTACGCATTGCCATTAGGCTACGCATTGTAAGTAGGCTACCCATTGTAAGTAGGTTACGCATTAAATTAATCGCCCCCAACGGTAGGAAATACAACTATATCTACCCGACGGGCTAATTGTAGGCGCTTTTCTTCTTCTATTTTTGGCAACTGGCTATACCGGCTAGCGGCATATCCAAATGCAAATATTTCCTCTGTATAGCCCGACCTTCTGATTGTATTGGACACCGCCGCCGCACGGGCCAACGATAGCTCCCAGTTAGAAGTAAAATCGCTGCCCTTAGCCGGTGGACGTGGGTCAGTATGGCCGTTGACGCCAATTTGGTTGCCAATGTTCCTAAGCACGCTTCCTAACGTAAATAATGCTGATTTTGCCTCATCGGGCATAACTGCCCTGCCGGTAGAAAAAAGCAAATCGCCGGGAAGTGCTATAATCAAGCGATCATCAAGCATCATTAGCTGGCTTTGTGAAAGCAATGCATCTTGCGTCATTGTTTCTTCCAGCACGGTTGAAAGATAATCAAGATTTATTGCGCGCTTGCGAAATATTGTTCCCACATTGAATTTTGATGTGGCTGCGGCAACGGTTGTTAGTTTTGATGGGTTAAGGGTCTGTGTTAGGGTGTCAATCATGGCATTCCATTCATCCATCTTTACGTTGGACATGGAAAACAACAAAACAAAGAATGTAAGCATCAGGGAAACCAAATCGGTAAACGTTACCATCCACGCAGCACCATGTTTCCCTGGTGGTTTTGGTTCCTGTTCCTGTTCCTGATTTTCTATTTCTGACATTTTATTGCGCCCCACCTGCGCCATTGCCACCTTTAATATTATCTGCGCCATCGGTTGTATTTGTGTCTTCTTTGAATTTAAGTTTCGTGCCTTCGATGTCGCGGGTATAAAACCATAGCACAACCTCGTCGGCATGACCTGGGCGCATTCCAACGCTTACACTATCTGGCGGAATGCCGCGCTCAAACATGGCTTTGGCAAAGTTTCCGGCTCGCGTCATTTCAAGGGTCTCAACAATCGGCATTGATTTGCCCCCTATTGTCGGTACGCCTATTACAAATTCCAGATCAAACCGCATTCCGGCAGGACGGTTGGAAAGTGACGCTACGGTTCGATCAAGCATCGGGTACATGCTGTCGCGAATTGTTGCTTCACCGGAAACAAAAAGAGAATCTGATTTGAGCACCACTCGCATCAATTTACCCGGTTGAACTATCTCAACCTTTTCGATGGCAACCGATGTGGCAAATATACCTGTAACCTGTTCCTGGAATTCCTGCGCCGCCAGAACATCGCCATCTTTTGACCTGAATGATTGCAGGTCGGCTGAAGGCGGAACAATTGTTGTAAACGCACTGGATAGGCTATCCATTACCGTTTGTGATTTCGACTCCTCCAAAGTTGATATGGAAACAAGAAGGATAAAAAATGCCAAGACGACAAGATACAATCCCAAGAACAGGGCTACCGTCGAATCAGCGCCTTTTTCAGGCTTGGTTATGGCATCAAAATCGTCCATATGGGACTAATCAAAACTCGCTAAAAGATCATCAATTTCAGCCTGGCTACTGCCCTGCCCCTTAATCTGAGGGCCTTCGAGAAGGTCCCCGTCGCCCGCTTCCTTAGCCTCCCCATTATTAGATTTCTGCTCTTCCTTGGCAGTGATGGGTTTGTCGGTTTTAATTTCAAATACTTTAATCAGGAGGTCTATCCGCCCTTCGATATGTTGCAGGGTTGTTACCACCTTGTTGATGCGCTGGCCGGTAATATCCTGAAACGTGCAAGCCTCATAAATTTTGGTGGTTGAGCTCATTAGGGTCGATGCGGCCTCACCCTCAAGATTGGGCATTAGGCTTTCCAAGCCTTCGCAGGCATCCATTATTGCGTGCGTTGCCTCGGCGGTTGCCTCTACAATTGCGCTGAGTTCAATCTCGGCGGTGGGCAGGAAATCATCCTTGACCTCATCCGGCCTAAGGGATGCAATTTCAGCCTTGGCATCATGGATGTAGCCCGCAAGGTTTTCCAATTCGGAAAAAATCATTTTTTCAATTTTGGATGAAGGTTTTTTACCCTTAGACGCTTTTTTGGCGGCGCTTACTACTTTTTTAACAGCCGAGTGCTTTTTGGCCCCACTCTTTTTCTGGGCTGTCTTTTTCTTGGCGCTGGCGCGCCTGGGCTTTGCCGTGCTTGCGCGCTTGGCCGTTTTACGTTTAGGCGTTTTGCGTTTTACTGATTTGATTTTTGCTGATTTACGTTTAGCCGTCACGCGTTTTACAGACTTTTTCACGGACTTTTTCACGGACTTTTTATTTGGCAATTTCGACTTTACAGTCGGGGTACGTTTTGCCGTTTTGCGTTTTGCTGCCTTCCCCCCGGCCATTGGCAACCCCCCTTAGAAATCACCAAGTACGCTGACCATTTTTGCCTTAAGAGTTTCGGCGTTAAATGGTTTCACGATGTAGTTTGAAACACCGGCTTCTTTTGCCGCAATAACGTTCTCTGATTTTGATTCAGCAGTAACCATAATAAATGGTATGGCTTTTAGAGCATCATCTGATCGAACCTTGCGCAACAACTCAATCCCGGTCATTGGCTCCATATTCCAGTCAGAAATAATCAGCCCGAAATTAGGATCCTCAGTAAGGATTGCATGAGCAGCGGTGCCATCAATGGCTTCCTCTACATTGTCAAAACCCAATTGCTTTAGCAGATTACGCATAATCCTGAGCATGGTCTTATAATCATCTACAATCAGGACTTTCATACCCATATCTACAGCCATTTAGAAATC
>DAOWFB010000003.1 GCA_030638205.1 Thalassospiraceae bacterium | reverse complement strand
TTTACCTGATGGGCATCAACCCTTTTGGCAAAATCGGATATGTCTTTGAATGGCCCATTTTCATCTCGCTCCGCCACCAATGCTTCCATTGCACCTTCGCCAACATTTTTTAATGCTGCAAGGGCGTAGCGAATTGAAACGGCCTTGCCCTCATCATCGCGCTCTACTTTAAATGTTGCTTCTGAAAGATTGATGTCGGGTGCCAACAAATCGACACCCATCCTTTCTAGTTCTTGGCGGTAGGCATTTAATTTATCGGTATTGCCTAAATCTAACGTCATGGAGGCGGCCATGAATTCAACCGGGAAATTAGCTTTCATGTAGCCGGTTTGATATGCCACAAGCGCATAAGCGGCGGCATGTGATTTGTTAAAACCATAACCGGCAAATTTATTTACCTGATCGAATATCTGATTGGATTTCCCTTCATCAACGCCGCGTGCTTTTGCCCCTTCAACAAAAGTTGTGCGCTGCTCATCCATTTCAGACTGGATTTTTTTACCCATGGCACGGCGCAGTAAATCAGCGCTTCCCAATGAATAACCGGAAAGCTCCTGTGCAATTTGCATGACCTGTTCTTGATAAATCATGATGCCGAAGGTTTCTTTTAATATGGGCTCCAACGTTGGATAAAGGTAATCCGGCTCTTCTTCGCCATGTTTACGTTTAATGTAACTAGGGATGTTTTCCATCGGGCCGGGGCGATAAAGTGCCACCACAGCAATAATATCTTCAAATTTATCGGCACGCAGTTGGCGCAGGACGTCTTTCATGCCTGCGCTTTCCAATTGGAACACGCCTTGGGTTTCGGCCCGGCCAAACATTTCAAATGTTTTTGCGTCATCAAGGGGAATGGTTAAAAGGTCAACCTCAATCCCACCATCGGCAACATGTTTTATAGCAGTCGACAAAACCGTCAACGTTTTAAGACCAAGGAAATCAAACTTTACCAGACCCGCTAGCTCAACATATTTCATGTTAAATCCGGTTACCGGCATATCGGAACGTGGGTCACGATAAACCGGAACAAGATCGCTTAGCGGTCTGTCACCAATGACCACACCGGCGGCATGGGTTGAGGCATGGCGATAAAGGCCTTCTAGTTGCTTGGCGATATCGACCAGATGCTTTACCTCTGGTTCATCGCGTATCATTTCACGAATTTGCGGTTCGGAATTAATGGCTTCGGGCAAAGTCATCGGGGCGGCCGGATTATTGGGAACCATCTTGCAAATACGGTCAACCTGACCATAGGGCATTTCCAAAACCCGCCCGACATCGCGTAGCACCGCACGGGCTTGTAATTTACCGAAGGTAATAATCTGCGCCACATGGTCGCGACCATATTTTTCCTGCACATAGCGAATAACCTCGTCACGTCTTTCTTGGCAGAAATCGATATCAAAATCAGGCATGGAAACACGTTCAGGGTTTAAGAAACGTTCAAACAGCAAACCCCAGCGAAGCGGATCAAGATCAGTAACCAAAAGCGACCATGCAACCACCGAGCCGGCACCCGAACCACGGCCCGGGCCTACTGGTATTTTGTGCGATTTTGCCCATTTAATAAAATCTGAAACGATAAGAAAATAACCGGAAAAACCCATTTCAATAATTACTTCAAGTTCGTAATCAAGCCTTTCGCGGTATGGCTTAGCTGCCTTTTCACGCGCTGCGTCATCCATGTTTGGGGTGAATACTTGGATGAGCAATCGTTCTTCCAAGCCATCGTGCGATTGTTTTCTTAGCTCGTCCCCTTCGTTTAGGCCATCGCCGCAATCATAGGGTGGCAAGATGGGATCAATTTTTGGAACCATGAAAGCGCATCTTTTGGCAATTACCAATGTGTTTGCTATGGCCTCTGGCACATCTGAAAATAATTTCGTCATTTCATTTGCGCTTTTAAAATAATGCTCAACACTTAAACGGCGGCGTTCTTCCATTGAAACGTATGCGCCCGCGGCTACGCAAATAAGCGCATCTTGGGCATCAAACATTTCTTTGTTTGAAAAGAATACCTCATTGGTCGCAACCATCGGAATATCAAGATCATAGGCAAGATCAATCATTCGCCCTTCGATGGCGTCTTCGTCTCTAAGCCCATGACGTTGCAGCTCAACATAAATATTTTCAGGAAAAATACTCGCCAGATTTTCCAGCATTTGTTTGGCATCTTCATTTTGCCCATCAAGCAAAAGCCTGCCAACTGGCCCCTTTACCCCGCCGGTTAAAAGAATAAGCCCAGCAGAATGATTTTTTAAATCATCGATTGAAACCTTGGGGTCTTCGGCATCGTCACTTTCAAGGTATGCACGACTGAAAAGCTTTAATAGATTGCGATAGCCGATGTCGTTTTGCACCAACAAAACAATTTGGTCGGGATCGGGTTCGCGATGGTTTTTTGCCTGTGGCTGTTTGGCATCGGTGCGTTCAAGTGATAATTGACAGCCGATTATTGGCTGGACACCCTTGTCGGCAGCGGCAAAAGAAAATTCAAGCGCCCCGAACAGATTGTTGGTATCGGTTACCGCAACGCCCGGCATCTGGGCATCAAGGCAAAGCGATACAATATCCTTTGGCTGGATAGCCCCTTCAAGCAACGAATAAGCAGAATGAACCCGAAGATGGACAAAGTTTGAATGTGATTGCGTGGCGTCAGGCATAAAGCAGGATTCCACACCACAGCCCCCTGCGCCAGTGGTTGGATTGGCTATTTATCCACAGAAAGACTTGAAAAAACCTTGGGTCGCTTAGCCTTCGGTCAAATGACCATCTTCAAGGCGGACTACCCTATCCATTCTGCCGGCCAGCTCGGGATTATGGGTGGCGATTATGGCGGTTAGTCCGGCACCACGAGCAAGCCCCAACAGCACCTTGAACACCTCGCCCGCTGTTTCGGGGTCGAGATTTCCGGTGGGCTCATCTGCCAATAATAAATCTGGCGCATTGGCCAGCGCGCGGGCGATTGCAACCCGCTGTTGTTCACCACCAGAAAGGCGAGCCGGACGATGGGTAGACCTGTCGCTTAGGCCCAACATTTCTAATAATTGATCGGCACGCACCCCGGCATCAGCTTTTTTCATTCCGGCAATTATTTGTGGGATCATTATATTTTCCCGCGCTGAAAATTCGGGCAACAAATGATGGTATTGATAAACAAAACCAAGGTGCTGACGGCGCAGTTCGGTTTGCCGGTCATCTTTTAGCCCGGTGCATTGTTCGCCATTTATAATGACCTCACCTTCGTCCGGTCTTTCCAATAATCCGGCAATATGTAAAAGCGTTGATTTGCCCGAACCGGATGGCCCGACCAAGGCAACTATTTCTCCTTGATTGATGGAAAAATTTGTATCTTTCAACACATGTAATTCAGATCTACCCTGACGGAAAACTCGATGAATACCTTTTAGTTCTAAGACTGGTAATTTTGGCACCGGATTATTCATACCGCTATTCATACCACTACTCATATCTGAGGGCCTCTGCCGGGTCGGTGCGGGCGGCACGCCATGCCGGATATATGGTGGCAAAAAGCGATAGTCCCAACCCCATGGAGACAACGGCAATAACCTCAGCCGGGTCAATTTTTGCTGGAAGCTGTGTAAGGAAATATATTTCAGCGGCAAACAATTCTGTTCCGGTAACGGACTGAATGGCTTGACGGATTGTTTCTATGTTGGTTGAAACCCATAACCCCAACATGGTTCCAAAAAATGTTCCTATTAAACCGATAGAAGCACCTGCCAGAAAAAATACCCGCATTATCATGCCGCGAGTTGCGCCCATGGTGCGCAAAATAGCGATGTCGCTGCCCTTGTCCTTTACCAACATTATCATGGAGGAGATAATATTAAACGCAGCCACAACTATAATAAGTGTCAGTATAAGAAACATCACATTGCGTTCAACCTGAATGGCGTTAAAGAAGCTTGAGTTAGCCTGTTGCCAATCGTGAACCCGGGCCTTTTTAATTGTTTTTCGTATTTCGTAACTAATTGGCTTTGTTTCATCGGGGTCATCGACAAAAATTTCCAAATTAGTAACCGCATCTGGTTTGGAAAAATAAACCTGAGCCGCATGAAGCGGCATAAAGATAAACCCTGAATCGTATTCAAACATTCCTACCTTGAAAATTGCCACCACCTTAAAAGCCCGCATTCGTGGTATGGTTCCAAATGCTGTGGCGTGGCCCTTGGGTGAAATAAGGGTTACCTTTTCTCCGACAAAAATCCCAAGGCGTTTAGCAAGCTCCGCACCAATGATAACGCTATCGTCTGGCCCAAATTCATCAAGCGAGCCATGCTCAATATTATCTGCAATTATTGGGCGCCTTAGAATATCGCTTGGGCGCATGGACCGAACAACCGCACCCCGCGACGTGCTGCCGACAGACGCCATAACTTGGCCTTCTATCATCGGGGTAACACTTATAACACCGGGAATGCCACGAACAATATCAGCCTGGGCGTCAAAATCTGTCATTACCCGTGATTGGTTATAAACGCTGATGTGCCCATTAAGGCCAAGAATGCGGCTCATTAATTCGGCCCGAAACCCGTTCATCACCGCCATGACAATAATAAGCGTGGAAACACCCAAGGCGATGCCGAGCAGAGAAAACCACGCAATTATGGAAACAAATCCTTCTTGCCGTCGCGCCCTAAGGTAGCGCATGGCCAGCATCCATTCAAAAGCGGAGAACATATTTTTAGGCAGCCTTTCTGACTTAAAAGAATCGATAATGAACTCTAGGCGATGGCTTCATCTGTGGCAACGTGGCGTAATAAGCGGCGTAATAAGTGGCGTAATAATGTGGCAATATTAAGCATACGCCGCACCCAGATATTTGGCCAAACCTTTAGCTAGACCTTTGGGTTGTTTTCGTAAATACCCTGATCCGCTTTCATCCAAGGTGGTTTTTTAGCAGATATTTTTTTATATATTGGGCATTTTTTAGAATGTGCGCCGGGAAGATATCCTGTACTCATTAAAAATTCATTGACCACCTCTGGCCCGGTGAATGAAAAATTTTTGCGAAAAAGCTTTACCCATTCTTTGTGCGGTAACGGATGATTAGCCGATAGCCATTTTGTAAACCCACCGTTGGTTTCGCGCATTTCTATTATGACTTTGGCATTATTAATAATTGCCTCAACCTTTAGACGGTTGCGAATTATACCGGAGTTTTTCAAAAGACGGTTTATTTCACGTTTTTTATAGACCGCAACCATATCAACATCAAAGCCATCGAATGCCTCAAACGTGGTTGGTCTTTTTTTTAATACTATTTCCCATGAAAGACCTGCTTGAAAAATTTCTAATGCCAGCAGTTCGAGCAGTTGGTTATCATTTTTTCCGGGGAAGCCATATTCTTGGTCATGATATTTACCATGTATGGGGTGGCCGGGGGATGTGTCGCAATAAGACGACATCACCACAAGCCTTTACGCATCAAAATACTTATGATTACTGCCCCATTAATCACCGCCATAATTATAAGTGTGGGTGCAATCCATGCTGCCCGTTTGCGATTATTTTTCATCTTGCGTTCCTTTAACGGCAAATGATGCAGGCGAATATTTTTTCGTCTATTTCATTATTTGATTGATCATCATTCATTTTTCTTCAAGCTCAATAAGGGTGGAGAAAAAATCTTTTGGATGTAAAAACAAAACAGGCTTTCCGTGGGCGCCGATTTTAGGTTCACTGCTGCCAAGTATCCGCACCCCTTCGCTCTTTAGCTTTTCAGAAGCGGATGTAATGTCATCTACTTCCAGACAAATGTGGTGTATTCCACCTTGAGGATTGCGTTCAAGAAATTTTGCAATGGGCGAGTTTTCACCCAACGGTTCAAGTAATTCTATCTTGGCATTTTCAAGTTCGATAAAAACAACACTTACCCCGTGTTCCGGCTGTTGGGTTAATTCGGAGACTACCGCGCCCAAATGTTCGCGGTACTGGTTTGCGGCTTTGGCGATATCTGGAACCGCTATGGCAATATGGTTTAAGCTTTTAATCATGTTTTTAGGTTTATCCAAAAATAATTTAAATTACATTTTACCCTTATGCATCCTAGTGAGATGCACCTTGGTAATGGCATTTTTATCAAGATTACCACGGAAATACCGCCTAACCGCAATGCGAATGGCTTCCGATACCTGATCATCGTCCAAAAGCGCTTTGCGACTAAGTTTTGCCAATGCCAGAGTGGCGGCATCAACTGCTCCTTGTTCGATTTCTTCTTCGTTTACCTCGACCAAGCCGGTAGTCGATAATTGCACCGGAACCATCAGCCCACCCTTGGTGTCGATTATTACCGAAACCACGGCGGAACCGTTAAATAGCGCCCGCGCTCGCCCGCGCACCAATTCACCATCCAGCGGCACCACCCGGTTGCCCTCTAACGTTAGCCTGCCATTTGGCACCTGCTCAACCACCGCTGCCGGGCCCGGGGCCAAACGAACCATGGCCCCGTTTTCACATACCACCGTTTCATTTACCTGACATTCTTTGGCTAGGCGTGCGTGCTCGGCCAAATGCCTAAGTTCACCATGAACCGGAACCGCTATCTGTGGCTTCACCATTTGATACATTTCGATCAATTCATCCCGCGCCGGATGGCCGGAAACATGAATGTGGCTATCTCTGTCGGTGATTATTTCAATCCCCGCCCTGACCATCCTGTTTTGCAGACGAGAAATGGAATTTTCGTTACCGGGAATAACCCTGGATGAAAAAATTACCGTATCGCCCTTACCCAATGATACCCGGGGGTGATCGCCCGCAGCAATTCTGGAAAGCGCTGCCCGGGGCTCGCCCTGGGAACCGGTGCAAATGATTAAGGTTTTATCATTGGGAAGAAAGCCCGCCATTTCTTCGTCTAAAAATGCTGGGGTATCTTTAAGGTAGCCGTTTTCTTTTGCGGCTGTAACCATTCGTTCAATTGACCGTCCGGCCATAATAACATCGCGTCCGTTGGCGCGTGCGGCACGCGCAATGGTGTCAAGCCTTGCCACGTTAGAAGCAAAGCACGTTACCGCAACCCTGTTTTTGCACTTAGATATAACCTTGGTCAAATTTTCCAGCAGGTCGCCTTCGGAACCGCTGGTGCCAGCATTAAAAACATTGGTTGAATCGCAAACTATTGCCAGCACGCCCTCATCACCGACACGACGAATAGCATTTTTGTCGGTTACCTCGCCAATTACCGGGTCGGGATCTAATTTCCAATCGCCCGTATGCAGAACAATTCCCAACGGAGTGCGAATTACAATTGCGTTGGGCTCAGGGATGGAATGGGTGATGGTTATTAAATCCATTTCAAACGGGCCAACACTAAAGCTACCGTTAAGGGGTATTTCAATAATTTCCACACGTTCAAGCAAATTTGCATCTGCCAATTTTCGCTTAAGAATGGATACGGTGAACCCGGTTGCGTATATGGGGCAACCAAAGCGTTCCCACAAATAAGGAACCGCGCCCAGATGGTCTTCGTGGGCATGGGTAAGAACAATTCCCGCCAGATTTTCTTTGTGTTCTTCGATGTACCCCGGGTCGGGCATAATTACATCAACACCGGGGTGGGTGCCGTCGCCAAAGGTTATGCCGAGATCAACCATAACCCATTCAGGATTACCCGGCGGGCCAAAACCATAAAGGTTCAGGTTCATACCTATTTCACCGGCACCACCAAGTGGAAGAAATACTAATTCTTCGCCCGACATTAAATTAACCTTTCAAGATTTGTTCCGGTTCCAAATGGCATAAAGGCCATTAATGGTTAGGTCGCTATCGACGCTAGTTATAACGTCGGTTCCTTCGGAAAATAAACTGGCAAGACCACCTGTGGCTATTACATCCATTTCAAGGCCAAGTTCGTCTTTTATACGTTTTACAATACCTTCGATTATGCTTACATAACCCCAATATATTCCCGACTGCATGGCGGGTTTTGTTGCTTTGCCAATAACGTTTGCAGGTTTCGCAACCTCAACCCGTGGCAATTTTGCCGTCGCCATGTGCAATGCTTCGAGCGAAAGATTTATTCCCGGCGCAATAACCCCGCCCGCATAATTTCCATTTTCATCAATTACATCGAACGTGGTAGCGGTTCCAAAATCCACCACAATTAACGGGGCATTATAATTTGCAGCTACCGATGCCGCATTTACTAAACGGTCGGCACCAACTTCATCCGGTTTATCGACCAATACATCAATGCCAAGGTTGACGCCGGCTTCACCCACCACCATTGGGTCTTTTCCAATATAGAGCTGGCAAAGGTTTTTCAGCTCGCCCAGCATTACCGGCACAACGGTTGAAATTATTGCGGCACTAATTTTATTTTTTTCAATTCCTGCAGATGCAAGCTCACGGTCAAGCCAGTCGCTTAATTCATCAGCAGTTATTTCAGGAATGGTGGAAAGTCTCCATTGGCCAGCAATGTTTCCACCATCATCAAAAATGGCGAATACTATGTTTGTGTTTCCAATATCAATTGCCAATAACATAGCTAATCCACCTTGTCCGCTGTTGACGAGAAAAACACATCGCCTGCGGTAATAATGCGGTCTTCTTGTTTGCTATCAACGACCATGACCAGTGCGCCATTTTTATCCAACGCTTTAAAGGTGCCGGGAATGGTTTCATTTGGCAAGCGAACGTTAATTTTTTTGCCAATACCATACGCCCGCTCAAGCCAAGCTTTTCGAACCGGGGCAAAACCATGCTCCCGCCATTCGTCAATACCCGCATCAAAATGTCTTATTGTGGCGGAAAGCATTTCCCCAATTGACGCGTCCCCACCTTCTGACGCTATTGATGTTGCCACAAAATCGCCTTCGGTTTTGCTAGGCTGGCTTTCAATATTTACGCCAACACCAATTATGGCCCACTGGACAGTATTATCGCCACTGCTTTCGCTTTCCAGCAATATTCCAGATATTTTTTTACCGTTCACCATAACATCGTTGGGCCATTTTACCTGAATGCTGGTGGTTTTGGCTAAAACACCTTCGACGGCATTTGCTATGGCATTAGCCATAATAAACCCCAACTGCATAACTTCTGCTGCCGGATATTTAGGCCTAATAAGTATTGAAAAATATAAGTTGCCGACCGGCGACGACCAACTGCGTCCACGCCTGCCCCGCCCCATGCTTTGGCTGCTTGCCCAGATTACGGTTTTATCAGGTGCGCCACCTTCGACGCGACGGCGGGCTTCCATATTGGTGCCGTCAACACCTGCCAATTGAACCAGCTGATATGGCGGAGGAAGCTCTGGCGCGTGTGTCTGCGCTGTCATGATAATTAGGGTTTACCCTGAAAAAAGTGCGCTAGCAGCAAGCCCTGCCCCGTTAACAACCGGATTAGGGAAGGCAATAAACGTAAGTATAAATACCGATGTTATCACCAGCACGCCGACTATGGGTTTGGGTAACGGCGTATCCAAAGGTTCGGATACGGCTTTATCAAAATACATTATTTTTATTATACGAATATAATAAAACGCCCCAACAACGCTTGAAAGCACACCGATAATGGCAAGGGTAAATAATCCGGCCTCAACCGCCGACATGAAAATATAAAACTTACCAATAAATCCAGCTAACGGTGGGATACCCGCCATGGAAAACATAAATATGGAAAGCGCTGCGGCCATGCCCGGATGAGTTTTAGAAAGGCCCGCCAGATCATAGATGCTTTCAACCGAACGGTCTTCGCGACGCATTGAGATGATACAGGCGAATGTGCCAATATTCATTACTATGTAAATGGTTATGTAAATCAAAATACTACGCACACCGGCTTCATTGGCTACGGCCAAACCAATAAGGGCATAGCCGACATGGCCGATTGAGCTATAAGCCATCATCCGCTTGATGTTGGTTTGTGCGATGGCGGCAAATGCCCCTAAAAGCATAGACGCTATGGAAATCATAATA
>DAOWFB010000097.1 GCA_030638205.1 Thalassospiraceae bacterium | reverse complement strand
GGCAACGGGCGTACTGCCGCTGGCCATTGGCGAAGCCACCAAAACGGTTTCCTTTGTTATGGATGGGGCCAAGGCTTACCGCTTTACCGTCAAATGGGGCGAGGCCACCAACACCGATGATGCCGAAGGCGAGGTTATAGAAACCTCAGACGTTCGCCCAAGCAAATCTGAGATCGAGGCTGCCTTGGGTGGCTTTATCGGCCACATCCAGCAGACCCCGCCGGTCTATTCAGCCATAAAAATAGATGGAAAACGGGCCTATAAAATGGCGCGTGCTGGTGAAACGGTGGAGATGAAGCCCCGAGAGGTGATAATTGATGATTTTCGCCTACTTGATGCCAGCTCCAAAGATAGCGCAAAATTCGAGGTTTTCTGCCAAAAAGGTACCTATGTTCGGGCCTTGGGCCGGGATCTGGCCCTGGCCCTTGGCACGGTTGGCCATATAACTGAATTAAGGCGGATAAAATCAGGCCCATTTGGCGAAAATGATACGATTTCTCTGGATTCGGCAGGGGGCTTGGGTCATATTGCGCACCTCGAAGCTGGAATTACTCCCATTGAGACCGCGCTGGACGACATCCCGGCGCTGGCCTTAACGGAAGAGGAGGCCAGTTTAATGCATCAGGGCGGGTTTGTTTGCTTGGTCGAGGTGCTGAAACGAAACGCTAGCCACACAGTGGTTGATGGCGAAATTGTTTTAGCCAAGACAGAAAACAAACCAGTTGCTCTGGCAAGGATTGTGGGTAGCGAGTTGCGCCCGGTCCGTGTTTTTAACATTTAAATTAAAGGAGTACACGATGTCGATAACTGCAGAGCGTAAGCAAGAGCTCATCGGCGAATACGCCACCCAAAAAGGCGATACAGGTTCACCAGAAGTACAAGTAGCAATACTGACCGAACGGATTGTTAACCTGACCGATCACCTTAAAACACATCACAAAGATCATCACTCCCGTCGTGGCCTGTTGATTATGGTTGGCCAGCGTCGCCGGCTTCTTGATTATCTCAAGAAGAAGGCAACAAAGCGCTATGAAGACCTTATCCAGCGTCTCGGCTTGCGTCGTTAACTGACGCGGTTGTCTGTTTTTGGAATTCGCCAAAAGCAGACAAATTTGATCCCGCCGGTTGAACGCAGCTTTTTAACAAAAGCGTACTAAACGTAAATTGTGTTTGACCTATGGGCTACCCCACAGGCGGAAGGCCGTCTGTTCGGGCGTGGCAGGAAAAAGTTATAAGACAAATTTCTGCCGCATATGTTTGAAGGAAAAGATATAAAATGTTTAATGAAGCAAGAGTAGAAATTGAATGGGGCGGTCGCCCACTGGTTTTAGAAACTGGTAAAATTGCCCGCCAAGCATCTGGTGCCGTTATGGTTACCTATGGTGATACAAAAGTATTTTGCACAGTAGTTGCAGAAAAGAAAGAACGCCCGGGAATTGATTTTTTCCCATTGGCTGTTCACTACCAAGAAAAAACCTATGCTGCTGGCAAAATTCCCGGCGGCTTTTTCAAACGCGAAGCACGTCCTTCTGAAAAAGAAACACTAACTTCGCGCCTTATTGATCGCCCACTTCGCCCATTGTTTGCCAAAGGCTACAAAAACGAAGTGCAAATCATTACCACCGTTGTTGCCCACGACATGGAAAACGATCCAGACATGGTTGCCCTTATTGGTGCCTCTGCTGCGGTTACCATTTCTGGCGCACCGTTCATGGGCCCAGTTGGCGGCGCTCGTGTTGGTTATATTAACGGCGAATATGTTCTTAACCCGCTGCTTGACGACATGGCAGACACCGATCTTGATTTGGTTGTTGCCGGTACTAAAGAAGGCGTGTTGATGGTTGAATCCGAAGCCCAAGAGCTTGACGAAGAAATCATGTTGGGTGCTGTTATGTTTGGCCATAAAAATTTCCAACCGGTAATTGATGCGATTATCAAATTGGCAGAACAGGCCGCCAAGGAACCAATGGATGTTCCAGCCGCACCCGAAGGCAAAGACGATATTGCTGCCAAGGTTCGCGAACTAACCGAAACCGCCATGCGCGATGCTTATAAGCTGACCGACAAAATGGAACGCCAAGCCGCAGTTAGTGCAGCCAAGGCCGTGACATCTGAAAAAATAGCCGAAGAATTTGATGCAGAATTGGTGGATAAAGTTCTGGGCGACGTTTTCAAAAAGCTGGAAGCAGATATTGTTCGTAAAGACATTATCAAAACCGGCGTGCGTATTGATGGCCGCGATACCAAAACCGTTCGTCCAATTGTATCGGAAGTTGGCATTTTGCCCCAGGCCCATGGTTCGGCCCTGTTCACCCGTGGCGAAACCCAGGCAATGGTTGTGGCGACGCTTGGTACAGGTTCGGATGAGCAAATCATCGATTCTCTATCTGGCTCTTACCGCGAACATTTCCTGCTGCATTATAACTTCCCGCCTTATTCAGTTGGCGAAGCCGGACGTATTGGCTTTACTGGCAGACGTGAAGTTGGTCATGGTAAATTGGCATGGCGTGCGGTTCATCCAATGCTGCCAACCAAAGAAGAGTTTCCTTACACAATCCGTGTGGTAAGCGAAATAACCGAATCTAATGGTTCATCTTCAATGGCATCTGTTTGTGGTGCATCATTGGCGCTAATGGATGCGGGCGTTCCTTTGACCCGCCCCGTTGCTGGTATCGCCATGGGCCTTATCAAAGAAGACGACGGCTTTGCAGTTCTTTCCGATATTCTGGGTGATGAAGATCATCTTGGCGATATGGATTTCAAGGTTGCCGGCACCGAACAGGGCATTACTTCTTTGCAGATGGATATTAAAATTGCATCCATTACCGAAGACATCATGGAAATTGCATTGGGCCAAGCTAAAGATGGTCGTTTGCATATTCTGGATGAAATGGCCAAGGCTATTCAGGGTGCGCGTGACGGTGTTGCCGCAACCGCACCACGGATTGAAACCTTCACCATTAACAAAGATAAAATCCGCGACGTTATTGGTGCAGGCGGCAAGGTAATTCGTGAAATTTGCGAAACTACCGGTGCTAAAATTGATCTTGATGACGATGGCACAGTAAAAGTTGCCGCAGTTGATGAAGAAGCAATGCAAGCTGCGATTAACTGGGTTAAGTCAATTACGTCCGAGCCTGAAGTTGGAACCATTTACGACGGCAAAGTTGTAAAGGTTATGGATTTCGGTGCGTTTGTTAATTTCATGGGCCCGCGCGATGGCTTGGTTCACATTAGTGAGCTAGCCCCACGTCGTGTTGAAAAGGTTACCGATGTTGTCAACGAGGGCGACGAAATTAAGGTTAAGCTTATCGGCATTGATGATCGTGGCAAAATGAAATTGTCAATGAAAGTGGTTAATCAGGAAACAGGTGAAGAAATCACCCCTGAAGCAAAATCCGCTGACTAATAAAAAATTGGGGCGGCCTTAAATAAAGGGTCGCCTCTTTTTTTACTTTAATTATTGCAATCACTGTAATTACTTATCGAAAATCTCTGGGGAGGCCTCAGGTGAAGCCACTTAAAAAATTAAATATATCGGGCGCGAGAGTCCTACCCTTGGTCGAAGGTGGCAAAGGCGTTGCCGTTTCTAATGGCTTGACCGCAGGGGCATGGGCCAAGGCCGGTGGGGTTGGAACTTTCTCTTGTGTTAACCCTGATAGTTACGACAAAGACGGCAAACCTATTCCGCAGATTTATCATGGCGACACCCGGCGCGAACGTTTTCAAGAATTAAAAGATTATGCCATTCAAGGTGGCATCGAACAGGCCCGTATAGCAACCGAGGTAGCCGAAGGAAATGGCCGCATCCACATGAATGTTTTGTGGGAAGCTGGCGGAACGGTTGATATTCTTAACGGTGTTTTATCCGAAGTTGGCGATTTAATTCATGGCGTTACTTGTGGTGCAGGCATGCCTTATGGGGTTGCTGAAATTGCCGCTAAATATGATACCTATTACCACCCCATTGTTTCATCATCGCGCGCGTTTAATGCGCTGTGGAAACGCTCTTTTAAAAAAATACCCGACTGGCTGGGCGGTGTGGTTTACGAAGACCCATGGTTGGCCGGTGGTCACAATGGATTGTCCAACGCCGAAGACCCTAAAATACCCCAAGACCCATATGGTCGCGTGGCTGATTTAAGAAAAGTAATGCGCACAAATGGCCTTGATGAAACACCTATTATTATGGCTGGCGGTGTTTGGTATTTGCGCGATTGGGAAAACTGGCTAGATAATGACGAGCTTGGCCCCATAGCATTTCAGTTTGGCACGCGCCCTCTTTTAACCAAAGAAAGCCCCATATCAAACTCGTGGAAAGCTCGCCTTTTGACATTGGATGAAGACGACATATTATTGCAAAGCTTTAGCCCAACCGGGTTTTATTCATCAGCGGTAAAAAATAAAATGTTGATGGATATTAAGGCCCGTAATGACCACCAGGTTGAATATCGCACCAAACCGGAAGATGGCTTTACGGCTGAGCTAAAGCTCGGCCCTCGCGGAAGGCCGATTTATTTAACCGCTGCTGACCTTGCCACCGCCCAAGGCTACATTGCCGATGGTCTTGACGTAGGTATGAAAACACCCGACAGCACCGTAATTTTCGTAAACGAGAAAACCTCAAAACGAATTCTTACCAGCCAGGCCGAATGCATGTGCTGCCTGTCGCAGTGTCGTTTTTCCAACTGGGCCGATAACGAAGAGGGCACCACCGGCAGGCGGGCCGACCCTCGTTCGTTCTGTATACAAAAGGCACTGCAAACAATCGCCCACACCGACCAAGTGGAAGATGGCCTGATGTTTTCCGGCCATAATGGGTTTATGTTCAAGAAAGATCCCTTCTATTCCAATAACTTCGTTCCCACGGTGGCCGAATTGGTGGCCCGCATAGCATCGGGCGATTAATTTATAATACCCATAATTATCATATGGGAATTATATTTTGCCAGCAAAATCAATGTGTGCTAGGGTAACTCATAATAAATAAAAAGTGCCAATGATGGCTATTTTATTGATTTATGTCATGTCTCAAGCATTATTTATTGTTTAGACAGGTTATTAACAAAGACGCCTCCCCATAATAGAAGTTAGCGGTGATTATTACCGTACGCTCAGTTGAGGAAAATAATTATGCGACCATATTCTCAGATTATTGAACAACTAAGAGCCGCTGGCTTGCGGCCCACACGTCAGCGCTTGGCCCTTGCAAAGCTATTGTTTGAAAATGCGCCACGCCACGTTACCGCCGAAGTCCTTCACGTCGAAGCGCAGGCCGCTTCCATGCCGGTATCGCTTGCAACCGTTTACAACACGCTTCATCAGTTTACCGAAGCCGGTTTGTTGAAAGAGATTGTGATTGACCCGCAACGTTCACATTTTGACACTACCATAAGCGACCACGGTCACTTCTATTTTGAAGAAACCGGACATCTACAAGACATTCCATCAGGCGAAGCAACGCTTACACAGATGCCAGTATTGCCAGAAGGTACCAAGGTAAAAAGTGTTGATGTGGTGGTAAGGGTTTTTAATAATTAAATCATAAAAAACAATTAGTTATACAGTATATTAGAATTAATATAATATATTGACCTAGCTAATTTTATGCATTAAAAAGACGATAATTACAGTATTTGGTAATTGTCGTATTTGGTAATCATACCATCTGGCAGGCCCTTAAAGGGACTTGCTTGTTTTTTTAAAACCCTAACTTGAAGGATGAAAAAATGAGCCTCAAAGGCAGCAAAACAGAAGGCAATCTAAAAGACGCGTTCGCAGGCGAAAGTCAGGCTAATCGCCGCTATCTTTATTTCGCACAAAAAGCAGACATCGAAGGCTACAACGATACTGCAACCGTGTTCCGTTCCACCGCCGAAGGTGAAACCGGCCATGCGCACGGCCATCTTGAATTTTTGGAAGAATGCGGCGACCCCGCAACCGGTCTTCCCATTGGCGGCACGTCTGACAACCTAAAAGCATCTATCGAAGGCGAAACCCACGAATACACCGACATGTATCCGGGTATGGCCAAAACCGCGCGCGACGAAGGGTTCGATGAGATTGCAGATTGGTTCGAAACCCTTGCCAAAGCTGAAAAATCTCATGCTGGACGCTTCCAAAAAGCGCTCGACGCACTTGATAAATAGGTTTATCCGCTAAGCAAGAGTTTCTATCTGGAAACAATAATAAAAATAGCGGGGCCATTAAATTTAATGTCCTCGCTATTTTTTTAAGTAATTAAAAACAATTATAGATAGGCAGCAATAAAATGAGCGAAGGCAGCCTCGGCGCACCAACTCGTCACCCTATACCGTGGCGCGAAGATAATTTTCTTGATGAAAAAAATCTCGACGATGAATTGCGCCGCGTCTTTGACATTTGCCACGGCTGCAGACGTTGTTTCAATTTATGCGATTCCATGCCGCTGCTTTTTGATTTGATCGATGATTCCGCAACCGGCGAACTTGATAGCGTTGCCTCAAAAGATTTC
>DAOWFB010000061.1 GCA_030638205.1 Thalassospiraceae bacterium | reverse complement strand
GGTTATGAATGATGTGGGCGAATCGCTTATTGCGGTTGTAACCGATAGCACCACCATGCATATGGAAGGTGTGGTCGATGAACGCCACGTTATTGCTGCATACAACCGCGCATTGCTTGATAGCCGCCACGAAGAACACGATGTTTAAGCACCTCCGGTTCAATTTTTATGGTCTGGATAAACAGTCATGCTATATATGGCGGCATAATGAGCGATCCATTTGAAATAACAGATACCCCAGAGCCAGCGACTACCACTGCCAGACATCTTGAGGGTCTAAATGAAAGCCAGCTTGAAGCGGTAGAAAACATTGACGGCCCGGTGCTGGTGCTGGCTGGCGCCGGAACCGGCAAGACCCGTGTGCTGACCACCCGGCTCGCCCATATATTAATGGAAAGAAAAGCTCGCCCCGGTGAAATGCTGGCGGTTACCTTTACCAACAAGGCGGCGCGTGAAATGCAAGAACGTGTCGCTGGCGTGCTCGGCACCTCGGTTGAGGGTTGGTGGGTCGGTACTTTTCATGCCCTTTGCGCACGGATGCTCAGGCGCAATGCCGAACTTGTGGGTTTGAAATCAAATTTCACAATCATCGACACCGACGATCAGCTGCGCCTGATAAAACAAATTTTATTAGAGCGAGAAATGGATGTTAAGCGCAATCCGCCCAGGACTTTTCTTTTCACCATTCAGGGGTGGAAAGACCGCGCCCTTGAACCGGACGAAGTTCCCCCGGGCGAGGTAATGGACGCGGTTGGTGGTGACGCGATAGATGTTTACAAAGATTACCAATCGCGCTTACGCGCGGTTAATGCCGCCGACTTTGGCGATTTGTTGATGCACGCGGTCAAGGTGTTGCAAAAAAATCCCGATATTCTGGCCGAATATCAAAATCGTTTTCGTTATATTATGGTGGATGAATACCAAGACACCAATGCGGCGCAATATATGTGGTTAAAATTATTGGCTAAAACCCACGCCAATATTTGTTGTGTCGGCGATGATGACCAGTCTATTTATTCGTGGCGGGGCGCAGATGTTGGAAACATACTTAGTTTCGAAAAAGATTTTTCAAATGCTCGGATAGTTCGGCTTGAACGTAATTATCGTTCAACCCCGCATATTTTAGGCGCGGCATCCGGGCTTATTTCATTTAACGAAGACCGTCTTGGTAAAACATTATGGACCGACGTTAATGATGGTGAAAAAGTTCGTGTCCACGGGGTTTTTGATTCAGGAGTTGAAGCCCGTTTTGTTGGTGACGAAATTGAATCTCGCCACCGTAAAAAAGAAAACTTGTCATCCATGGCAATTTTGGTTCGAACATCGGCCCAGACCCGCGAATTTGAAGAACGCTTAATAACCCTTGGTATTCCATATCAGGTTATTGGCGGCCTGCGTTTTTATGAACGCAAGGAAATACGTGATGCGGTTGCTTATTTAAGGATTATTTCACAACCCGATGATGACCTTGCGTTTGAGCGCGTTGTTAATTTTCCTAAACGTGGAATTGGCGACGCTGCCATGCAGACGCTTCATATTCACGCACGGGCGCGGGGCATACCGCTTACGGCGGCGGTTGATGAGCTTATCAGTTCTGATGAATTGCGCCCAACCCCAAGAAAGGCTCTGGCCCTGTTGATGAGCGATTTTTCCCGTTGGCGGGCAAGCTCGCTTGAATTGCCGCCTGCCGAACTATGCAACATGGTGATAAATGAAAGCGGAATAATTGAACATTGGAAAAGAGATAAGTCTATTGAGGCCCCGGGGCGGGTTGATAACCTAAAAGAAATGGTAGTAGGGCTTGAACAATTTGATAGTTTGCAAAATTTTCTTGAACACGTCTCATTAGTTATGGAAAACGAAGAAAATAAAAGCACCGACAAACTAAGCATAATGACGCTACATGCGGCCAAGGGGTTGGAATTTGACACGGTGTTTTTGCCCGGCTGGGAAGAAGGTTTATTCCCCCATCAGCGTTCGTTAGATGAAGCCGGAACCGAAGGATTAGAGGAAGAGCGCCGTTTGGCCTATGTTGGCATAACCCGGGCGAAAAAACGCGCACTTGTTACCTATGCCTCTCGACGAAGGCTGTTTGGGCAGTGGAAACCAGCCCTTCCTTCGCGGTTTGTTGATGAATTGCCCAACGAACATACGGACCGTGGACTAGAGGATGACTTGGAAGAGCCGGGCGGCTATTCAGAATTTTCCTCACCAAGGCAAAGGGCGCGAAGTGGCCAACAAAGAGAAAGCATTAGCTATCATCAGGTTGGAACGGATGCAGGTGATTTAAAAATCGGCCAGCGGGTATTTCATCAAAAATTTGGCTATGGCCGCATTTCTGAACTTGAAGGCGATAAGCTGGAAATTGATTTTGAAAAAGCTGGCCCCAAAAAAGTAATGGCAAGTTTTGTTGAGCTGGCTGAATGAAAAACACATTAACCCGCGTTGCTATTTCCATTCCTGAAAATGCAATACCTGTATTTGAAGATGCGCTGGAACCATTTGTGCAATCATTGTTGTGGTCGGTTGACGATGAAGCCGAAATGCAGGTTATGGAAGGGTATTCCGACACCCCGCCGGATGAAGGTTTATTATCAGCGGCAATTAAAGGTGCGGCAAAAGTTGCGGGCATTACCGCGCCCGATGTAACCGTCGAACAAATAAAAGACCGTGACTGGGTAGCGGAAAACCTTAAACAGTTCCCGCCAATTTCAATTGGCAGGTTTTATATTTATGGCGCCCATGTTGATGGCAGTTCGCCAGCATCTGCCATTGCATTACGCATTGACCAAAGCGTTGCCTTTGGAACGGGCTCTCATGCAACCACGGCAGGCTGTCTTTTGGCCATTGGCGATATTGCTAAATCTAAAAAACCAAAGCGCGTTCTAGATATGGGCACCGGGTCTGGCATTTTGGCGTTGGCCATGGCTAATCTTTGGCGCATTCCGGTGGTGGCATGCGACATAGATGAAAAGGCTGTGGCTGTGGCGCGCACCAATGCATCGCTTAACAGTTTGGGCGCATATATAAAAACCGGGGCAGGCAACGGCTATCTGGCATTAAAAAGCGGCAATTTAAAAAACCGGGCGCAAAAAAAGTTTGATTTGATAACTGCCAACATTCTGGCCCGACCATTAGCGGTAATGGCACCTGATTTAACAAATGCATTATTGCCCGGCGGCAGGGCTATTCTTTCTGGATTAATAATTCGGGATGAAAAAATGGTGCTAAATGCCCATCGTCGTCATGGGCTGTATCTAGAAAAACGAATTGTCATTGATGGCTGGCTTACTTTAGTTTTGAAGAAGTCCGGCTGATTTGCTAATAAATTTTTTGGCCAATCCCTCAACCAATCCCTCAACCAATTCCTCAACCAATTCCTAGGGTCTTTTTCTTGTATTCAGATGGGGTGTAGCGATCGTTGGGGGCATTTTCCTTGGCGCTTGCGCTTCCGGTGGTGGAAACATCAGCCTTATTTGCACGAGTTTTCTTTTCCAGCGCAATTAAAGTTTCTTTCTGGCGCTTGATATCAGCTGGGCTGAGGTTTGCATCTTTTTCAATTTTAAGCACCCGGGCCTCAACCTTTTGGATGCGCCCGCTTAGTTTATAAAAAGCGGTTTCCAGCTCAAGCATGCGCTGGTTTGTACGACGCATTAATTCGCTCGCGATAAAAATCGCAAGTAGCGCCATAAAAAATCCAAGTATTCCAAATATTTGCGTCATGGTTCGCGCGAGCCTGCCTTCTGCATTGTTTCGCCTTGACCAAAACTAGCTTAGAAATGTTCAATAAAGGGTTAACTGCCTGAATAGGCTTGTATATTAGACGTTTAGCGCGTTACCACAGCATTATAATCAATGCCAATGTTCCGGTAATTACCCCGGCTGCTACCGAACGGCGATATGCATAAAAAGCGGCCAACCCCGCAGCAGTTGCGGAAAGTCGCATCCAGTCAGTGGCCTCACCCAATGAGCCAATGGGAAGAATTATCATTCTGGCTACAAGTCCAGCCAGCAGGGCATAGGTAACACACGCTACCCATTCGATCAGTTTTCCATCTGAACGAACCTTGCCGGAAAAAATAACACCAAGAAAACGCGATGAATATGTGACGGCTGCGCTTATGGCAATTGCTATCCATATAAATGCCCATGGGGGAATATTGAAATCGGTCAATTAATTTCCCCCTCTATCAATTTCTATTCCCGGCTCCATTTCCGGTTTAATTGTGGGGCCATCAATTCGTTGGCCGAGGAAATATGCTGCTGTGCCGCCAATAATTCCGGTTAGCAACAGGCTCCAGTCGCTTGAAACAAAAAATAACAACGGCCCCAATACCGCACCTAATGAAAGAGCAATAATCTTGCTAGGTTTTTTTAAATCAACCAGAAATAGCAATGTAAAATAAAGAGGGTTTAAAAACACTAACCCAACCGAAACAGGCCTAGGCAATACATCGGAAGCAAAAAACCCTAAGGCAGTAAAAAATGGAGAAATAAACCATAATAAACAACCAAAACCGATAAGATATGAAAAGCGGTGTTCGGGTTTAAGGTGTGGAATCCGCAGCATCACCCCCATCCAGGTTGTTACTGCAATTACATTGGCCAGAACAAAATAAATCCAACCGGAAATTCCGGGCTTTCTAACCATCGGCAACAAGGAAACAACCATTGGAAATAATCGCGCATTAATCATGCCAACAGAAACGGCAATGGCCAGTAACGGCGCACCGGCATTAAACATTTCTATTAGCATTATTTGTCCCGGCAATGCCCATGTAGAAACCGTTGTTGCAATGCCTTGGCCCAAAGTCCATCCAGCATCATGAACAAGCGATCCAAAACCAATAAAGCTTGCCGACATTATTGCCGCCGGCACGCGGGATGCTTCGCGTACGCCAAGCCACATGGCCTCGCGTTCAGTGTTGCAGTTAACGGGGGGAAGCGGTTTAGGCATTATAAGGTAATAGCCGAATAAGTTTCAGTTGTGAACAAATGTTTATGTATGGTGGTTTAAATAGTGTAGTCGAGGGCCTCAAATTTTCCACCTTGTGTTTCAAATCCTGCCTTTTTCCAAGAATCAATTCCACCGCTAAGCGTAAATAGGTTTTTAAACCCTGAATCTTGTAATTGTTTTTGCGCCACAAGGGCGCGCTTGCCAATGGCACAAAGAACAATAATTTTAACATTTCCAATAGCTGGAAAGTTTTCTGGATCAAGAAACGAAAGTGGTAATAATATTGAACCTGGAATGTTTTCAAAATCAAATTCTGATGCTTCGCGTACATCCAACATAACTGCTTCACGCGAGGCCATCCAGCTATTGGCCGTGGGGGCATTTATTTCTGGAAGTAACTGTTGGCTCATGATTTTACACTTTCATCTGCCCGCTTAATATTTTGAAAATAATTACCATGCTTGCTAGCCGCTTAAGGAAAGATTTTTTTACCTTGTTCAGCCTTAATGCCCAGCGCAGATGACGGTGCCCCTTTTCCCGCCATTTATTTACCGCCGGTTTTATATTTATGGTTGAAGCAGAGGTTTGGGCTTCTGTAATGGGGTGTGGATCGACAGCAAAAATTGTTAGACCGTTTTCCCAAAAAGTATCAATCATGATATCGAACTGAACGGTAATATCTTTTCCATAATCGAGAATTTTTTTCATGCCATTTCGATTTAGCATGTATCCCTGCGCACCACACAGGGTGTTTAGTGGCACAACAAGGTTATAGCCATAATCTATTTCAGCAATTTTCATTGATTTTTGATTTTTAAGACCAAACAGACGAACCATTTCAAATCTGTCATCCAGTCCAAGGCAATAATCGAGAACTATTTTGAAATTATCGCCAAAGCTTATGTCGTCTTCAAATATGACAACCTTTTCCAAGCCATTGTCGTATGCATTTTTGATGCAGTTATAATGGCTGAGGTAGCAAGCTATCTCGGTTGGTTCAAGATCAAAGAAATAATCCCTTATGCGTTTTTTGCTATTGTATGCGTCAAAATCAGCAATATTTTTGCCCAAACCGTCAACCGCATTAAAAAATTCAAAATCAACCGATGCTTTTTTGGCTTGCTTCATAAACCGATCACGTCTGTCGGGAGAGCGCTCGAGGTTGAGCGTGAAAATACCGTATTTATTCATTGTTGGCATTGCTCCACAGTATGGTTTAAGCACCCGATGGTAACTGCTGGGCATTATATTGTGAAACAAATTATCTGTTTTATTTATGTCGTTCTGGTATCTTTCCATAATGAACAAAAACACGCCCCCGCAAGATTTACGCAAAGAATTTCGTGGCGGAAGCATGTCCAGACAAACATCAGGCATGGCCTACGGTTATGTTCAAGCCAATCTGGCCATACTGCCCGAAAGCATGGCCGATGATTTTAAAAAATATTGCGAACTTAACCCCCAGCCGTGCCCGCTTATCGGCATGTCAAAACCGGGTGACCCGTCATTACCCGAATTGGGCGAAGACATTGACGTGCGTTTTGATGTTTCGGCCTATCACGTTTTTAGGGACGGTAAATTTATAGAAATGGTTTCCCATATAAATGATGATTTATGGCGGGACGATTTTGTAACCTTTGCCCTTGGTTGCTCATTTTCGTTTGAAGAGGCCCTTATGGATGCGGACTTGCCCGTTCGTCATATCGAACTGGGGCGAAACGTTCCCATGTACCGCAGTAATATTGAAACAAACCCATCCGGGCCATTTGGCGGAAAAATGGTTGTTTCAATGCGCCCGTTCCCAACTGAACAGGTTAAGCGTGTGGTCGAAATAACGTCCAGCTTCCCTCGTGTTCACGGTGGGCCGGTTCACGTTGGGAATCCAAATGAAATTGGAATAGAAAATATTTTTGCACCAGATTTTGGCGATGCGCCGGAAATACGAAATGGTGAGGTGCCGGTATTTTGGGCCTGCGGCGTTACCCCACAGGTAGCCATAGAGCAAGCCCGCCCTAAAATATGCATCACCCACAAACCGGGGCACATGCTTATTACCGATAGGCTTAATTCTGAATTTATTGATTAGCGATATTAGAGCCCGGCAAGGGTGGCAAAGCTTTTACCGCGATCAGCGTAATCAATAAAATGGCCAAAGCTGGGTGCGGCTGGGCTTAACAAAACCACATCACCCATAACCGCAATTTCTTTTGCTGTTTTAACTGCCGCATCAAGGCTGCTGCATTCAATCAGATTTATATTGGGTGAAATTTCTTTTATTTGTTTTGCAATTAATGCCCCATTATCGGGAATGCAAATAACCGCCTTAACATTTTGTTTGGGCAGTTGCTTAGCCAGCGCACCATAATCAAGGCCGCGGTCTTGTCCGCCTAAAATAATTATTTTTTCATTTTCTTTAAATGCGTCTAGCGCCGCCAAGGCCGATTGCGGGGTGGTTGATATGCTGTCATCAACATAAAGCACACCATCTTTTTGGCCCAGCAATTCTAACCTGTGGGGCAGGGGAACAAAGCCTGAAACAGCCTTTGTTATAATTTCTGTTTTTTCTGATAAATCACCAATAATCATTTCAACCGCTGCCAGTGCGGCGGCAATATTTGAAAGGTTATGTTCACCCATAAGGCGGGTTTCGATGCCATCGATTATTTCGTTTTTGCCTTTGTAAACACCACCATCATGGGCGTTATATGAATTAGCGGAGGATGCATCGTTAAACCAGTTGGCGTTTTTAATGCCGCCCAATCTTTTTTTAATTTCCGCATCATTAGCATTTAACAAAGCTTTAGGTGCGGGGGTTAATGAAAAAATTCTCAGCTTATCGGAATAATATGTTTCCGTATCACCGTGCCAAGGAATGTGTTCGGGGTATAAATTTAACGCAATCGCAAATGTTGGGGCAAATTCAAGGTCGGCAATTTGATATGATGAAAGTTCAATTACTGTAATCTCAGGCGGGTGTTCAATTTCCATCAATGGTCTGCCGACATTTCCGGCCAGTTCTGCATTTATGTCCAGCTCGCAAAGTATATGATGGATAAGCTTGGCCGTGGTGGATTTACCCTTGGTTCCGGTAATAACAATTGTTTTAGCATCGGTGTTTGCCCCCATCCATATGTTGGTGGCTGATGTAAAAATGGATCCGGCTTTTTTTCCAGCCGGTATTTCAGGGCGGTAAAGGCTTATGCCCGGTGATTTAATTATTAAATCAAAATTGCCACCTGCTATTGCATCGCATCCTGCGACACCCACCAATACATTGCACCCATCCGGCGCATCGTTTGGTTCATCGTCGGCAATAATGCTTATGTTAGCCTTAATGCCTTGATTTTTCAGGTAGTTATAGGTGGCACGGCCTTCGCGACCATAACCCCAAATGGCGATGGATTTGGCATCAGCTAGCCCAGTCATCAAACGCCCCTTTAAATCGTGCCGGGATGTTAGTTGCCGGGTCTGGTTTTAACGCCGCCTTGAAGGCCGATGTTAGTTCATCACCGCCAGCCCTCATTTCACCTGCTAATGATTTTATTACGGCGGTATTTGCCCATTCATCGCGGTCGGCAATGGCGTTAAAAGCTGCACCGGATTCAAGTATTTCACCAACGCATTCCCATGGCTTGTGGCCTTTGAGCCCCAGCAATTCACGAAAGCCATCAATTTGAGATGCATCATCTAACATGTCATTGCCAAAAATATTTAGAAGTCGCTCTTTATCCATAAAGGGTGCCAGCACCAAATAAACAAACCGGCATTTAGGGCAATCGCAACACCAACGTTTATCAACCATGGCATCAACAATACGGTAAGATTTATTGCATGATGTAAATACATGGTCATAACGGGTTTCGTTGCTAAATAGTTTTGCAATATGTAATTCTGAAAGCGGGCGCAAAAATGAAAAACAATCCATCCCATCGGCAATGTGGGTTTTTATAAATGCTGAAAGCGTATTTTCAAATTCTAATGATTTGCTGAATTGATGATTTACAATGCGACCTTCCCATTCGGTGTTGCCTTCGTTGGCGGAGCGCTCATTGGAAAATGCAATTCCATCAAACCCATGCCAAATACCAGCCGCAACTAAAATTAAACTAACAATGGCGGTAATGGGAACATGACCGTTAAGCGCACCATTATCGTTTAGCTCAAGCAAGCGTTTATCGATTTTGCGCTCAAAACTAATTGTCTCCAATCCGCTTGCGTCCATACAGGCGGCAATTGGCCCCGGGCGGTTGACCGAACAAAGGGTGATGTCATGGCCCGATTTTCGCAATGCCTCAACCGTTACCAATGAATCCTTGCCCCCGCCAACCGGGACAAGGGCTTTGTTCGATGGTGTAACATTTCCTGCAATAACCGCTTTTCCACCACGGGGAAATTTTATTTTATTTTTTAGTTTTACCTGGTTACGAAATGCAAATTCGCCAAGCCCATTAAAATAAAGGTCTTCAAAAAAATCAGCCGTGTCGTCATCCAATGCACCGCCGTTAGCTATTTCAATTTGTTCTGGGATGTATGCTTTATAATAGCTAACGCCCGCAGCCAGATGCAGGGCCTGAAATGCATTTTCAAGTGCG
>DAOWFB010000122.1 GCA_030638205.1 Thalassospiraceae bacterium | reverse complement strand
TGATTTTATTTTAAGTAACGCAAAAGAAATCGCCATCCCAGTTGATATGTCGGCCACGCAGGATGCCCGGCGCAGGGCATATGACGGGGCCACGGCTGAAATAATAGCTGAACTTTCTTGTGGTAATGATGTTGCTTTTTTATGCGAAGGTGATCCGCTTTTTTATGGCTCGTTCGTGCATTTGGCGGAAAAAGTTGCTGAAAACACAAATGATGATTTTACTATTAAATCAATCCCCGGCGTTAGCTCCATCCACGCGGCGGCAACGGCGGCATCAATTTCGTTGGCCAGTGACAATGAAACATTTTCAATAATTCCAGCAACGCTGGGTGAGACTGAGCTGGGGGTGGCGCTGGCCAGACCCGGGGCAATGGCAATAATTAAAATAGGTAGCAATCTTGAAAAATTAAAACGCTTATTAAAATTAAACGGGCGTTTGGATGGTGTCACGCTGGTAACTAGCGCCAGCACTTCGGAAGAAAAAATTGAAAATTTGGCGGACGTTTCAAATGCGCCTTATTTCTCGCTTGCTCTGGTTCCGGCGATTAGCACCCATGCCACCCACCCACCTAAAGGCATCGCCATAGTGGTGGTCAATAAAGCCGGGTTTTCTGCGGGGGCCATGCTTAAAAACGCGCTTCCCGGGGCCAAATTATTGGCCCGCTTTGATTGCGATGGCGTCGATGAGGTTTTTTCCTCCACACCCAATATTTTGCAAAAACTTTTTAATGGGGGAGCACCCATTATAGCCGTTGCCTCAAGCGGCATAATTATTCGCGCATTGGCGGGGGTATTAAAGGATAAAAAAATCGACCCTCCGGTGGTTGCATTATCGGCAAATGGTGCCCATGCGTTACCGCTTTTGGGTGGGCACAATGGGGCCAATCGTTTGGCCCGGGCATGTGCAAATGCGCTGGGCGGGATAGCCGCCATAACAACCGCCAGCGATAATGAATTTGGGCTGGCCCTTGATGAGCCACCAGCGGGCTGGACGGTGGCAAACATTGCCGCCGCCAAGGGCGTGGCCGCCGCCATGTTAAGTGGGGAAAAAATAAATATTTCTGTCGAGGCAGGCTCAGCTGATTGGTTATTAAAAAGCAACGCGCCTTTTAATGCTATTCCTGAAATAAAAAGCGATGGTGTTGACGGTGTTTTAGTCACGGCAAATGAAATTGAAAATCCGAACAAAACATTGGTATTACATCCACCGGTATTGGCATTGGGTGTTGGTTGTGAGCGCGGTTGTGATGTGGACGAGCTTTATTCGTTGGCCATGGAGACCTTAGAAAAAAATAATCTTTCAACAGATTCTGTTGCTTCGGTTTGTTCTATTGATTTGAAATCTGACGAGGTCGCCGTATTGGAATTGGCAAAACGTCTCGACGTGCCGCCTAGGTTTTTTAATGCCGCAGAGCTCGCATTGCAGGCTCAAAACCTTGCCAATCCATCGGACGTAGTATTTGCCGAGGTCGGATGCCATGGGGTTTCAGAAGGTGCGGCATTGGCCGCCGTTGGTGATAATGGTAAATTGATTGTGGAAAAACAAAAATCATCCCGCGCCACCGTGGCTGTGGGGATAAGCCCCAAAGATATTGTTCCTGAAAATATTGGCCGTGGCCAAGGTCGTCTTTATATTGTTGGCACCGGGCCGGGGCGTGATGGTTGGCGCACGCCAGATGCAACACGAATTTTAAGTATGGTTACAGATGTTGTTGGCTACGAGCTTTACCTAGATATTGTTGCAGATTTAATAGTTGGCAAAACGCGACACACTTCGCAATTGGCCGAAGAAGAAGCCCGGGTTCGCATGTCGCTGGAACTGGCCGCCGGTGGTCGCGACGTGGCATTGGTTAGCTCGGGCGATCCCGGAATTTATGCAATGGCGGCATTGGCGTTTGAATTATTAGACCGTGAAGATAAGCCGGAATGGAACAGGCTACATATAGAAGTAGCACCCGGAATATCCGCGTTTCAGGCCGCCGCATCTAAAATTGGTGCGCCGATGGGCCACGATTTTTGTTTAATATCGTTGTCTGATTTATTGACCCCGTGGGAAATTATTGAACAACGCCTAATCGCGGCCGCCCGTGGCGGCTTTGCGGTTGCATTTTATAATCCGGTTTCAAAACGCCGCACCCATCAGCTGGAAATTGCCCGTGATATTTTATTAAAAGAACGCAGCCCCGACACCCCGGTGGTATTGGGGCGCAACCTTGGCCGGGATGGGGAAAGCATCCGGGTTATTACACTGGGCGAGCTTACATCAAAAGATGCTGATATGTTGACCATGGTAATTGTCGGCGGGCCGGAAACCCGCGCCATCACCCGCGGGCAAAAGAATTATGTTTATACGCCCCGTGGATATGAGAAAAAAATGGGAGCAAAAAAATGACCGTTCATTTCATCGGTGCCGGGCCGGGTGCGCCTGACCTTATTACCGTAAGGGGGTTGGAATATATTAAATCCGCCGATGTTGTTTTATATGCGGGTTCGCTGGTGCCTACTGAAATTGTGGCAGCAAGCAAAGAAGGTGCCCGGGTAATGGATACAGCACCCATGCATCTTGATGAAATAATTTCTGAAATGAAAAAAGCCCATGATAGGGGCCATGATGTAGCCCGGGTTCATTCGG
>DAOWFB010000100.1 GCA_030638205.1 Thalassospiraceae bacterium | reverse complement strand
GACCCTGAAAATGCGACAGTTGCCTTGAATGTGGCTAAAAACCTTGATCCGGCCATGCTGGATAACCCTAAATTACGCTCTGACGAGGCTGCGCAGGCTGCATCAAAGGTTGCGGTCATACCCGAAGTTCGCGCCCAATTGCTTGATTTTCAACGACAATTTGCCAAAAACCCTCCCCCGCTTGCGGATGGGGCTGCCTCATCCGGGGCCATACTCGATGGCCGTGATATCGGCACCACCGTATGCCCCGATGCCACCGCAAAACTGTTTGTCACCGCCTCGGTCGAGGTTCGGGCAGAGCGACGGTATAAAGAGTTGCTAGAGCGCGGCCATGAGGCTATATATGCCCGCGTTCTGGAAGATATGAACGAACGTGATGCCCGCGACCAAGGCCGCAGCGCATCACCACTGGCATCGGCAGATGACGCACTTTTGCTCGATACCAGTGAAATGAACGTCGATGAGGCATATGCCAAGGCGCTCGAATTCATAAAATCCAGAACGTCCGCTTAAAAAAAGAAAAAATCTTTTATCGCGGAAATAATAAAGCCCCCTTTTGGACAAGGTGCCGAAAGGGATTTGTATCAATCGTACCAGACCGCCGGAACCAACCGGGTGGCATGTATCAAAAAAAGTTAGGACTATATATTTATGACTACAGAAAATTTTTCGGAACTTTTTGAAGAATCCCTAGCAGTTCAAGTAGGATTTCAAGGAAGTGTTGTTTCCGGCACAATTATCCATGTTGATGGTGACGCCGTTACTATTGATGTTGGCCTTAAATCCGAAGGACGCATCCCCTTAAAAGAATTTGGCGTAGCCGATGAAGCTTCATCTCTTGTTAGCGGCGACAAAATAGATGTTTTTGTTGAACGCTATGAAGATAAAGACGGACTTGTTCGTCTTTCACGCGAAAAAGCGCGCCGCGAAGAAGCATGGACTGCACTAGAAAAAATGTTCAAAGCCGAAGAACGTGTAAATGGCACAATCTTTGGTCGGGTCAAGGGTGGCTTTATTGTTGATCTTGACGGTGCGGTTGCATTCCTTCCCGGTTCTCAAGTTGATATTCGTCCGGTTCGCGATATTACCCCGCTTATGGGTAACCCACAGCCGTTTCAGATTTTGAAAATGGATCGCGCACGCAACAATATTGTTGTTTCACGTCGCGCCATTTTGGAAGAAACCCGCGCCGAAGAACGCTCCGAACTTATCGGCAAGCTTAACGAAGGCGACGTGGTTGATGGCGTGGTTAAAAACATCACCGATTACGGCGCATTCGTCGATCTTGGCGGTGTCGATGGATTGTTGCATGTAACAGACATTGCATGGAAACGCATCAACCATCCTTCCGAAGCATTGCAAGTTGGCGAAACCATCAAGGTAAAGGTTATTCGCTTTAACTCTGAAAACCAGCGCATAAGCCTGGGCATGAAACAGCTTCAAGATGATCCATGGAAAGGTGTTGGTGAACGTTTCCCGATTAGTTCCCGTGTTAAAGGCCGCGTTACCAACATCACCGATTATGGTGCATTTGTTGAACTTGAATCCGGCGTAGAAGGCCTGGTTCATGTTTCCGAAATGAGCTGGACCAAAAAGAACGTTCACCCCGGCAAAATTGTTTCAACTTCACAAGAAGTCGAAGTCATGGTGCTGGACGTGGATGCTGACAAGCGTCGTATTTCGCTTGGTCTCAAACAGTGTGGCGACAACCCTTGGGATTCATTCCTTGGAACGCACACAGCCGGTTCTGAAATAGAAGGCGAGATCAAAAACATCACCGAATTTGGTTTGTTTGTTGGCCTCACCGAAGAAATTGACGGCATGGTTCATCTTTCCGATCTGGCCTGGGATAAATCCGGCGAAGAAGCCATCAAGGATTATAAAAAAGGCGACATGATTAAAGCCAAAGTGCTGGACGTTGACGTGGTTAAAGAACGTATCAGTCTTGGCGTTAAACAGTTGACCAAAGATCCGTTTGAAGGCGCAGTCTCTGCCAGCGGCGGCATGAAGAAAGGTACAATTGTTACATGTACCGTAACTGCCATAACCGATGGCGGTATTGAAGTCAGCGTTGGCGAAGGATTGCATGGATTTATTCGTAAAACCGAATTGTCACGCGATCGTTCTGAGCAACGTCCAGATCGTTATGCCGCCGGTGAAAAGGTCGATGCTAAAATTACCAACGTCGATGAAAGAAGCCGCAAGCTAACGCTTTCCATCAAGGCGCTTGAAGCACAGGAAGAAAAGAAGGCAATGGCCGAATTTGGCTCCAACTCTGCCGGTGCTTCGCTGGGTGATATTCTTGGCGCTGCTTTGGAAGAAAAAAAGGCAGCAGGCGCTACTGATAAGCCTGCGCCTAAGAAAAAAGCCGCTACAAAGAAAGCTGCTGCAAGCACAGACGAAGAAGAAACAGCAGAAGAAAAAAAGCCTGTTAAAAAGGCTGCAGCTAAAAAGACTGCTGCAAAAAAGACAGCAACCAAAAAAACAGCGGCCAAGAAAAAAGCCGCAACCAAAGATAAAGAATAATCACTTTTCTTATTTTTTGCCCGATATTTTAGTTGGTTTAAAAATGCAAACGCCTTTCAGACCTTGCCGTCTGGAGGGCGTTTCTTTTTGTCCAAAGTTAAGCTATGTTATGTGGGTTAAATAGAGCGGAATAAATTATGAACGACGCAATAAATACTGGTGAGAAACAAGCAAGGGTCGATGACCTGATAGAGCGCAGACGTCTACGCCGTGCAGCAACCGCATGGCGGGCAATTGCTGCACTGCTGGTGACCGTAATTTTGGTGGTGGTGTTGGCCAAAACAAATAATGGCGGCAGTAGCGTTATTACATCAGATAGCATTGCCCGGGTTTATGTGGATGGAATAATTATTCGTGATCGTTGGCGCGGCGATTTGCTGGACGATCTTAAAAACGATGATAGCGTAAAAGCAATAATGGTAATGATAGACAGCCCCGGTGGAACCGTTGTCGGCGGAGAAGAGCTTTACCTTGAACTAAAAGAGATCACCCAAATCAAACCGGTTGTGGCGGTTATGGGCTCCACGGCCACGTCTGCCGCGTATATGGCAGCCATTGGAACCGATTATATAATTGCCCGCGAAGGCTCGATCACGGGTTCCATTGGTGTTTTAATGCAAACCGCTGATTTCACAGGTTTGATGGAAAAGCTTGGTGTTAAGCCAGAGATTATAAAAAGCAGCCCCCTGAAAGCACAACCAAACCCCATGGAGCCGATTTCACCCGAAGCCCGCAAAGCTGTGGCTGCGGTAATAGCCGATATGTTTGAAATGTTTTCAGATATGGTCGCCACCCGGCGGCAAATGACGGCTGAGCAATTGAGCCATGTTGCCGACGGGCGGATATTTACCGGGCGTCAGGCGCTTGGAAATGGACTAATAGACGCCATTGGCGGGGAAAAAGAGGCCAGGAGTTGGCTGGCCAAGAATCACAGTATTTCTAAGGATATTCCCGCAAAAGACGCAAAACCAGACTATCCCAAGGACCAGTGGTATCAACAAATAATGGGAATAACAGGAAAAGCTCTGTTTTCTGAACGACTTAAACTTGACGGACTGCTCTCTGTTTGGCACCCTGAGATGTAGCCGCTAGATATTTACGCTCAAATGGCCTGAATTTTAAAACCATCTAGAATTAATGCTCGGCCAATAAGCAACCAGTAGGTGTTAGGAGAAAATCATATGACCAAATCTGAACTTATCCAGCGCCTTGCTGATGCAAACCCACACCTTTATCTAAGGGATGTGGAGCGTATTGTGACCACCATATTTGAAGAAATCACCGATGCCCTTGCCGATGGCAACCGGGTCGAGCTTCGCGGTTTTGGTGCTTTTTCCGTTAAAGAACGCGGTGCTCGCGTTGGTCGTAACCCACGCACCGGCGAAGCGGTTAATGTTTCTGCCAAATACATCCCATACTTCAAGACCGGCAAACAGCTTCGCGAAAAGCTAAACCCCTAACGGCTAACTTTTGGGGATAACCGCACATGCGGCGCCTAATTTCATGGATAATTATATTGCCAACTGCGGCTGTGGTCGTGGTTTTTGCGTTGAATAATCGTGGCGCCATAGCAATTGATCTTTGGCCCTTTGGCATTGTTGTTGAAATGCCCGTCTATCTGGCGTTCATTTTGGTTTTTGGTGTTGGCGCGGTTTTGGGCGGTGTTGCATCGATTATGGCTGGATCCAAAGCTAGATCACGCTATAGCAACGCCACATATGATGCCGAGGTAAAGCGTCGGGAAATGGAAAAACTGTCCGCCAAATGCGAAAGCCTTGAAGCCGATAAAAAACAGGCGGGCCAATCTCAGAAAATAGATCAAAAAATAGCCCAAAATATAATTTCCCCGCCCGCCGGTTAGGGCCCGCGTCCGCTTAAACTATATTTATGAATTTACTGCTTTGATGCGCGCCCATTTGCACGTTAGAACTATCATATGAACAGTTCAGGCTCCCAAGATTTAAACAAAATAAAACCGTTCGAGCGAATTTTTGTCGCTCTGGATACGCCTGATATTAATCATGCGCTTTCTCTGGCTAAAAGCCTCAAGGGGTTGGTCGGGGGAATAAAGCTGGGCAAAGAATTCTTTACCGCCTGCGGGCCCGAGGGGGCCAAGGCTATTTCGGCCCTTGGCCTGCCTATTTTTCTTGACCTTAAATATCACGATATCCCCAATACGGTGGCAGGTGCAGTGCGCTCGGCATCATTGTTAAATCCGTTCATGTTAAACGTTCACGCATCGGGCGGGCGCGATATGATGGTAGCGGCTGCCAAGGCGGCAATCGATGCTGCCCTTGAAAATGGCAATAAACCCCCGTTGGTTATTGGGGTAACGGTGCTGACATCAATGAACCGTGACGATTTGATCGAGGTAGGAATCGATGCTGAACCCATCGAGCAGGTTGCCCGGTTGGCCCGGTTGGCCAAAGACAGCGGCCTTGATGGCGTTGTTTGTTCGGCCAAGGAAGTGGTGGCGTTGCGCGGTAATATTGGGCCAGATTTCAAGTTAGTGGTTCCCGGAATAAGGCCTGAATGGGCATCAAAGGATGATCAAAAGCGAGTGGTAACACCCAGTGATGCAATTGATTTAGGCGCTGATTATCTGGTAATTGGCAGGCCCATAACGGCGGCAGAAAATCCGGCTGATGCAGCCAAGCGCATTGCTGACGAACTTTCCATTAAAAAGGATTAGCGGGATGGCCGAAGTTTCCTCGCCGCTATTAATAATTTTAACTGGCCTGCGTCGGATTGGGCGCAATTTTTCAACCATACTCAAGACTGCGTTAATTCCATTTTTTATTTCCATTGCCATGGTTATGGTGGCGCGTGAAATTGGCTCACCTATGCGTTTAGCGCTGGACGCAGTTCACGGCCTAGTTGTTATTTTTTATCTTTCGACTGTTGTGCCTGTAACCATGGGCCGCACCCCAACAGGTTGGGCACGATTTGGATTTTCCCTCCCCGCCATAAAATCCATTACCAGAATTAGCCAGTGGAAAAATACTTTTTCGCTAATTGTTGCAGCAGCAATTGTGTTGATACCTACGGCAATAGTTATAGGTTTGTTTTTTCTCAAGATTGAAGCTTTGTTGCAAGTATCAAAAAACATTTGGCTTAAAGCGCCAGCGCATATTGTTCTCGAACCATCGAATATTGTTCTCGAACCATCGCATATTATTATCGAATTTATCATGATTATGCTTTTGGGCGGGTTGATATCGGCTGCTTATAACAAGGCAGTCAAAGCAAGAGCAAAAATTTGCGGCATTAATTCCAAAGCCGCACTCAAAGCAGCGATTGATGGCGGGGCCGCCATGCTTGGTTTTGTGTTTTTTCCACCCAGCCCCCGGGCCATAACAACGGTGGAGGCCGAGGCATTAATGGCAATGGTGCCAGATGGAATATTAAAAGTTGCCCTAATGGTTGATCCTACCAATCAAGACGTGGCATCCATTACAAAAGCACTGCCCATCGATGCTATTCAATTACATGGCAGCGAAACGCCTGCGCGAGTGACAGAGGTAAAGGCGCTTAGCGGCGGGCTGCAGGTTTTTAAGGCGATGACTATCGCCACACCCGAAGACGTGGCGCTTGCCCATGAATACGAAAAATCTTGCGACCGGATATTGTTGGACGCTAAGGCCCCGGTTGATGCAACCAGGCCCGGTGGCAATGCGACCCCATTTGATTGGCAATTAATCAGCAATGAAACGTGGGAAAAGCCGTGGTTGTTAGCCGGTGGCTTGACCGCCCAAAACGTTGGCAATGCCATTACCATTACAGGCGCCCCAATGGTTGATGTTTCTTCAGGGGTCGAAGACGCCCCGGGGGTTAAGAATCCGGCCAAAATCGCCGTCTTTTTAGACGCGGTCGAACGCGGTGGCTAGATGGCGTAAACTATGAAAAGTACGCTGTTTCCAGTGGCTTTTGAGGCCTCTCCCTGCTAATTTGCGCATCCATGAGCAAGACGCAAGCACCTACTGGCAAGAACACCCTTCGCACCAGCCCCGATGACGAAGGTCATTTTGGTATTTTCGGCGGACGCTTCGTTGCGGAAACATTGATGCCATTAATACTGGATGTGGAAAAAGCATATTTTGCGGCCAAGTCCGACCCGGAATTTGCCAAGGCAATAACTTATTATTTCAATCAGTACGTTGGCCGCCCGAGCCCGCTTTATTTTGCCGAACGCCTAACCAACCATTTAGCCACTCCTGATGGGGGCGCAAAAATATATTTAAAACGCGAAGATCTAAACCATACCGGGGCGCACAAAATAAATAATTGCATCGGTCAGATACTTTTGGCCAAGCGTATGGGCAAGGGTCGCATCATTGCCGAAACAGGGGCTGGCCAACATGGGGTTGCTACCGCAACGGTATGCGCACTTTTTAATATTCCCTGCACTATTTATATGGGATCAAAAGACATTGAACGCCAAGCACCAAACGTATTTCGCATGGAAATGCTTGGTGCAATTGTAAAACCAGTAACGGTTGGTTCTAATTCATTGAAAGATGCAATGAACGAAGCTATGCGCGATTGGGTCGCTAATGTTGAAAATACTTATTACCTAATTGGCACCGCCGCCGGCCCACATCCGTATCCAGAAATGGTGCGCGATTTTCAATGTGTTATTGGTGATGAAGTGCGGACACAAGTTATTGAAGCCGAGGGCCGTCTGCCCGACACTTTAGTTGCCTGCATTGGCGGGGGCTCAAATGCGTTGGGTTTGTTCCATCCGTTTCTTGATGACGGCGACGTTCAAATGATAGCGGTTGAGGCCGCCGGACGCGGTATTGAAACCGGCCTTCACGCGGCATCTCTTTCTGCCGGACGTCCCGGTGTTTTGCATGGCAACCGAACATATTTATTACAAGATGACGAAGGGCAAATAAAAGAAGCCCATTCCGTTTCTGCCGGTTTGGATTATCCGGGTATTGGGCCGGAGCATTCATGGTTGCACGACATTGATCGTGTTCAATATGTTTCCATTACCGATGATGAGGCAGTGGCCGCGTTTAAGTTACTTACAAAACTAGAAGGAATAATCCCTGCGCTTGAAAGCAGCCATGCAATTGCTTATGTGGAAAAACTTGCGCCGACTTTGGCAAAAGAAAACATCATTGTTATTAATCTGTCGGGACGTGGCGACAAAGACATTGCCACGGTTGCGGCTTATGGTGATGATAAATGAGCGTTAATTTTGAAACCAGAATAGATGCAAAATTTCGCGACCTCAAATCGCAAGGTCGCGCAGGATTTGTCACGTTCATAACTGCTGGCGATCCCGACCTTGAAACATCAATTCAAATATTAAAAGGTTTGCCGGATGCGGGTGCCGATATTATTGAATTGGGCATGCCATTTTCCGACCCCATGGCCGATGGCCCGGCGATACAGGCGGCATCGGTGCGCGCCTTGGCAAATGGTCAAACCATGGCAAAAACATTGAGCATGGTTGCCGACTTTCGCATGTTTGATAACACCACCCCCATAGTTTTAATGGGCTACTACAATCCAATTTATATTTATGGGGTGGAAAAGTTTTTAGCCGATGCCAAGAAAGCCGGCGTTGATGGGCTAATCATTGTTGATTTACCACCAGAAGAAGAGGCAGAATTATGCCTGCCAGCCATAGACGCAGAAATTAATTTTATATACCTGACCGCACCGACAACAACCGATGAACGCCTGCCGGTTGTTTTAAAAAATGCGTCTGGTTTTGTTTATTATGTTTCAATTACCGGCATTACCGGCACTGCAAAGGCCAGCGCGGATGATGTGGAACAATCATTAAACCGCATTCGCAAATTTACCGATTTACCCATTGCGGTTGGCTTTGGTATTTCCACCCCGGATGATGTTGCCGATTTATCCACCATTGCCGATGGGGTGGTTGTGGGCTCGGCCTTGATAAAACAAATAGAGGCAGGGCTGGATAATGGCGGAAATGTTGGCCCTAATGCAGTAAAAGACGTGCTATCATTGGTTAGCAAACTAGCCAGCGGCGTTAAGAAATAAGATTTTAAGGATGTTTATCAGATGAACTGGTTAAAAGATTTTGTCCGACCCAAGCTAAAAGAACTTGTGGGCGGGGGCAAGGAAACACCGGAAAACCTGTGGCACCAATGCCCATCGTGCCAGCAGATGATTTTTCATCGCGACCTTGAAACCAATCTTCACGTTTGCCAGCATTGCGGCCATCACCTGCGTATCGGGGTAAAAAAACGTCTCGAACTATTATTTGATAATGGTGAATACCAAACGGTTGAACTTAAAACCCCGGTAATTGATCCGCTTAAATTCAAAGACCGAAAAAAATATACCGAGCGTTTAAAAGAATACCAAAACAAAACCGGCGAAAAAGACGCGTTGATAATCGCCCACGGTAAAATGGGCGGGATGGCCGTTGTAATGGCGGCATTTAATTTTGATTTCATGGGCGGTTCCATGGGTATTGCAGTGGGTGAAGGTATTGTAACTGCCGCCCGCCTTGCTCAGGTGCAGGACGCGGCGCTTGTGGTTGTTCCATCATCGGGCGGGGCGCGCATGCAAGAAGGCGCACTTTCTTTAATGCAGTTGCCGCGCACCACAATTGCCGTGGAAGAAGTAAAAGAACAAGGCCTGCCATACATTGTATTGTTGACCGACCCTACCACCGGCGGGGTTTCGGCATCATTTGCCATGCTTGGCGATATTGCCATTGCCGAACCGGGCTGCATAATCGGCTTTGCCGGCAGACGGGTAATAGAACAAACAATTCGCGAAGAGCTACCCGAAGATTTCCAAAAAGCAGAATATCTTTTAGAGCACGGAATGATTGATATGGTTATTCCTAGGGCGGAATTGGCCGAAACCATTACCCGGATAATATCGTTATTGCGAAACGCCGGGCGCCCAGGCGATGTAATAAAAATGGAAAAAAGTACCGCGGCCAAGACCACCGACAGCAAAAATGATAATGCCTCTGCGCCAATTCCACACGGTGCCCGTCCGCCTGAAAACGAACCACCCATAGTCGATTGATGGGTAAAAATGAACAAATCCTTGGGCGGTTATTAACCCTTCACCCCAAGCTAATCGATCTTACCCTTGAACGCATTCAACGTTTGTTGATGGCGCTGGGAAACCCTGAAAAAAAACTTCCTCCCGTTGTTCATGTTGCCGGAACCAATGGCAAGGGCTCAACCACCGCATTCTTACGTGCATTTTTAGAGGCCGCCGGATACCGGGTTCATGTTTATACCTCGCCTCATCTGGTTCATTTTAACGAGCGAATTTATCTTGGCGGAAAAACCATAAGTGATGATGAATTAGCAAGCGTGTTGAGAGAATGCGAACATGCCAATGCTGGTCAGCCGATTACATTTTTTGAAATCACCACAGCCGCCGCGTTTTTGGCCTTTGCAAATAACCCTGCCGATATTGTGATTTTGGAAACAGGGTTGGGCGGCAGGCTTGATGCCACTAACTTGATCGAAAAACCACGCCTTACCTGTATTACCCAGGTCGCCATGGATCACCAACATTTCTTGGGCGATACCATCGAAGACATAATGGGTGAAAAGGCGGGCATATTAAAAAAAGACGTTACCTGCATCGCCGCCAACCAGCCATCACGCAAGGGCGTGCTGACATTAAAAAAGGCAGGCGAAGAAGTTGGGGCACCCATTTTATGGGAAGGGCGAGATTGGTTCATGCGGGTAAAGCCGGATGGACTTTTATTTACTGAAACAACCGGTGACGATAAAACCGAAATTTCTCTGCCTTTGCCGGCATTGGCGGGTCGCCATCAGGTACAAAATGCGGCGTTGGCAGTAGCCATGGCCCGTCAGCTGGCACCTGATTTTGATATTTCACCCAGCGCCATTGCCCTTGGCCTTAAATCGGTTCAGTGGCAGGGGCGTTTGCAACACCTACGCCAAGGCCCGCTTGTGGAAAAATTGCCGGGCGGTTGGGAATTATGGCTCGACGGTGGGCATAACAAAGCAGCCGCCGAGGCCATTTCCCGCCATACCCGTGACTGGCGGGATAAGCCCCTATGGATGGTGTTTGGCGCACTTGATACCCGCCCGCCGCTAGAATTTTTAAAACCGTTTGAAGCCCGCGTCGTGGGGCTTCGTGCGGTAAGTGTTCCGGGCGAGGAAAATTCACTTAACCCCGAAACCAGCGTTGATATTGCCAAGCAATTAAATATGGATGCGGACGTAAGTCCGGATGTTTCCTCTGCTATAGAAAATATAATAAAATCTGATGGCGGCACAGACGGACGCATACTTATTTGCGGTTCGCTTTATTTGGTCGGCCATGTTTTGGCTGAAAATAGTTAAATAAAAAAACTCTCAATAAAAAACCCTGGCATATATAAATACCAAGGCTTTTTAATTTTTTAGATATCAGCACAAATTTTAGGGCGAATTTTAAATCGCGCCTTTTATCCATTCTATTAGTTTGCTTTTTGGTAGCGCACCAATTTTAACGCTGGCGGGTTCGCCATCTTTGAAAATCATTAATGTTGGTATGCCGCGCACGCCGTATTTAGATGGGGTCATGGGGTTTTCATCGATATTGATTTTTACAATTTCAACTTCGCCCGCCATTTCACTGGCAATTTCTTCTAGTGCAGGCGCAATTTGTTTGCATGGACCACACCATTCGGCCCAAAAATCGATTAGTACCGGAGTGGACGAATTAATTACATCGGCATCAAAAGAGCTGTCAGTTATATCTTTCATTTTATGATTTCCCATTAAGGTCTGCGGACAATTTGTTTGTTGGCCTAAATCTAGCATGGCCAATCGTATGGTCAAATTACTTTAGGATATTTTAAAATCATCAAGCTTTTTGGGGGGTATTTCCATGGCTACCGCACCCCGGGTCCAGAGCAAAAATGCTCGAATCCTTAGCTTGGGGTAAATTTCACGCAATAGGGTTTTATAAATTGCCATTTGCTGCAAATAGGCGGGGTGGATGCCGTCCGTATTTTCCGGTGGGTTACGGTTGGTTTTATAATCAATAATCATAACTTCGTCTTCGTTTACTACCAGCCTATCAATGCGCCCCGATATTATATGCTCGCCGACCCGTCCTATTATTGGTGCTTCGACCATGGCGTTGTTTGTAAATAATGGGGCAAGGTTTTCATTTTCTAAAACCGCCATGGCCTCAATTAGTATTTCTGTAATTTCAATTTGTGTTAAACCTAATTCTGCTTGCGCTAACCAACGCCCGCCCGCTTTTGTTCTGGTTTCCTTATCAAGGCCCGGCAGTATTTCCAGCAATTTATGTATGGCTCGCCCGCGTTTAAATGCCACGGTTTTTGATTTATCATCATCACCGTCAAATGGGCCGGCGGCATTATCGCCCGCATCAATTATTGATGGGGCCAGTGGACGGGCGGGGGTTTGTTCGGGCGGCGGCGGATTTGATGCCCAGTCGGGCAGGGGCGCGTGCCTGGTTTCGCTATCGGTTGTTTTTTTATCTGCTTTGGCTTCTTGTTTTAATTCATAACGCCAGATATCCCCATCGGGGGTTTTAATTTCTTTACCCAGTTTTTTTACAGCAACTTCCATTAATTCATACCATGAGCCCTCGGCCGGACCCTTATCAGAGGCGTAGCCACCAATATAAAGCCTATCGGCGGCGCGAGTCATGGCAACATAAAGCAGGCGGCGGTATTCGCGCTCGCGAAGCGCACGCGAACTTTCAATTAATTCATTAACTCGTTTGGTTCGCATTTCCTTAACCGGCGACCACAGCACCATTATATTTTTGGGGTTTTTATTTTCCCCCATTTCCCAATGTATTTTATTGTCGTGTTGGTGGGCCGGTTTGGCGCAGGTGTCTGGCAGGAAAACAATGTTTGCTTCCAACCCCTTAGCCCCATGTACGGTCATTATCCGCACCTTGGCCCCGGCTATTTCCATGTCGCGTTTTATTTCTGTGGCCCCACTTTTGACCCAGTGCAAGAAACCCTGCAATGACGGGGTGTGGGTACGCTCAAACTGTAATGCCAGTGAAAGAAATTCATCCATTGGGTCTTCGGCGTCAGATCCCAAGCGCGCCATTAGCTGCTTGCGCCCGCCACGGTTCAATACATCTGCAAAAAATTCATATGGCGGTTGATAATCGGCCCGGCCCAGATGGCCGCTTAGTATTTCAAATGCGTTTTTATAAGGCCCGTT
>DAOWFB010000020.1 GCA_030638205.1 Thalassospiraceae bacterium | reverse complement strand
TTAATCTGGCATAGTGGTGCAATAACTATGGGGACCTGAGGCTTTTAAAGAAGAATAAGAATGAGCAAAAAAACAAAAACCGTAGATGTCTTGGTTGTGGGTGGTGGGCTTGCCGGTGGCACGCTTTCATTGGCGCTGGCGCATGGGGGTTTAAGCGTTGCTTGTGTAGACCGCGAAGACCCATCGCTGTGGACCGCACCAACATTTGATGGCCGGGCATCGGCTATCGCCATTTCATCAAAACGTGTTTTAGATGCGGTTGGCATTTGGGATTTAATCGAAAATGAAACCGCACCCATAAAAGACATTCGCGTTGCCGATGGGCGCTCGCCGCTTTTTTTGCATTACGACCACAACGAATTGGGCGGTGATGTGTTTGGGTTCATGGTTGAAAACAGATCAATCAGAAAAGCATTGCAAACGCTTTTGCCAAACGAAAATAAAATTACACATCTGGCCCCGGCAGAAATATCCGAACTTGTCCGTGATGAAAATAAAGCATCGGCCACATTAAATGATGGCAGCAAAATAAACGCCGCATTGGTAATTGGCTGCGAGGGCCGCGTTTCACCGACCCGTGAAAGCGCTGGGATAAAACTTACCAAATGGTCATACGAACAAACCGGTATTGTTTGCACGGTCGAGCACGAACGCCCGCATAATTTTTGCGCACAAGAACATTTTTTACCCAGTGGCCCGTTTGCAATTTTGCCATTACCGGGCACAGATAAAAAGCCTGGCTGTCGTTCATCAATTGTTTGGACCGAACGGGCCGATCTTGCGCCCATAATGATGGGTCTGAACGATGATGATTTCTTGGAAGAACTTAAATTGCGCTTTGGTGATTTTTTGGGCGATCTTAAAATTATCGGCCCGCGCTTTGCCTACCCATTAACACTGCAATTTGCCCAAAGCTACACTGCAAATAGATTGGCGTTGGCGGCCGATGCCGCCCATGGCATGCATCCCATTGCAGGCCAAGGTTTAAATATGGGATTGCGCGATGTTGCAGTTTTGGCCGAGGTGCTAAGCGATGCAAAAAAAGCAGGGGCCGATATTGGTAGCATTGAAGTTTTAGAAAAATACGAACGTTGGCGCAGGTTTGATAACACATTAATGCTGGCGGTTACCGATGCGCTGACCCATCTTTTTTCAAACGACATAAAGCCCCTAAAGCTGGCGCGCGATATTGGTCTGGCCACGGTCAATCAAATGCCGTCATTAAAAAAATTGTTCATGCGTCATGCAATGGGAACGGTTGGGGATTTACCTAAACTTATGCGTGGGGAAAATTTATAGGCGTCTTATAAAGATTTGGGGTAAAGGCTTAGGGCTCGCGCTTTAGGCCGGAGCTTTCAAGATTTTTTAAATATTCTGCCCAGATGGCATCTTGGTCACGGCCCATTTCAAACAGGTAATCCCACGTATAAATCCCGCTATCGTGTAAATCGTCAAATTTAATATTGATTGCATAATTGCCAACTGGCTTTAATTCCATGATGGCGACCTTTTTGCGTCCGCCTATTATTTTCTTTTCATTGGGGCTGTGGCCTTGAACCTCTGCCGAGGGGCTTTCTACCCGCAGCAATTCAGCCGGTAGAGAAAATTTTTCACCATTTTTAAAATCAACTTCTAGTTTGTTTTCTTCGCGGTTAAGGCGAATTTCAACCGGTTTGTGTTGTTGCCCTTTAAGTTTTGTGTTTTTTGCCGAAGATGCTGTCATGGTCTGTGTCCTAATTAATTTAAGTCAGGTTTAATATGGGGAGCCAACAAAAAAATTAAAGTGCCTATGTGGCACTATTTCTATGTGGCATTACTTTATTGAGCGAGCCTCTGATTCCAACATGATGGGAATACCGTCACGAATGGGATAGGCCAAGCCTGCTTTGTCGCTAATCAGTTCTTGTGCTGCCTCATCAAACCTGAGGGGCTGTTTGGTTAATGGGCAGACCAGCATTTCAAGCAATTTACGGTCTGCCTTGCGTGGGCCTAATTGTTGTTCAGCCATAATTCAAATTCCTTTTTTATACCTTTAGTGCTTAACCGTGCTGCCCTGATCGGTGCTTAGCGACATGTGAAACAGTTGTATAAGCATTCTTGCGCGTTCGGTTGGGTCGGTCATTTCTAATAAGGCCTGTTTTTCACCTGATGAAAACGGACATGTCATTATAAGAGACGAAACCAGTGCCGCATAAGACGCACCATTTACCGCCTCCCAGTCTACATCTATTTCGCGACTATTTAAATAATTGTGCATTAGCTCCACCAGTTGCGTCCGCCCGGGGCCGTCTTCTTCGGTGGTCTGTAAAACGTCTTCAACATAGGGGCCATAATCAACCGTGGCGGTTCGGTATCCTCTGGGTGATATGTCTGTGGCTGTAATTTTAAATCGCATAACTCCCTGCAAGGTTATTTGATAAGCTCCTTCGCCGGGGTCGAAAAAAGAAAATATACGGGCCACGGTTCCTATTTTGTAAATCTCGGTGTCTGCGGGAACCGGGTCTTTGGCATCAACCTTGGGCTGAACAATTCCCATATAGTGCCCATTAGAAAAAGAATCATTCACCATATTGATGTAGCGATCTTCAAAAACGTTAAGCGGAATATGTGCAAACGGCATTAGCACAACCCCGGAAAGCGGAAATAGCGCAATCTGGTCTGGTGCAGATGCAGTTTGGTTATGTTCTGTGTTCAATCAGATATCCAATTTTTAAGAAAATAGAATTATTGAAAGCTTTTGGCGTCCTTCAATGGTTAGCGGATTAGTACCGCCAAGGGCATCAAAAATCTTTATCAGCTGTTTTCTAGCCGCGGCCTCATTCCATTTTTTATTTTTTGATATCATTTCCAACAGTTGGTTTATTGCAGCCTCTGTGTTGTTGTTTGCATAATATGCCAATGCCAGTTCAAGTCCCGTATCCATATCTTTTGGGTTTGATTGAACTTTGGCGACAAGCGTGTTCATTTCATCATTACCAACAGCGGCGGCGGAACTTTCTTCGGCCAATTCTAAAACTGCTATTGCCCCGGCCACATCGGTATTTAATTTTGTTTTATCATCCAATGCACTAACCGTTTCGCGTGCGCCCTCTAAATTGCCGCTTAGAACCTGCGCTCGGACAAGACCGCCCAGCGCTGCAATTACAGTTTCATCATGCGATAGTATTTGCATAAAAATATCTTCGGCCGCCCCGCCATCGCCTGCTGCTAATGCTTGGTTGCCGGCATCCATGGCCGCATCAATGGGTGATTTGGCATCACCGATAAGCTTATCAATAAAAGCTTGTAGCTGGCTTTCAGGTAGCGCACCTTGAAACGCGTCAACTGGCTTGCCGTCTTTGAATGCATAAACAGTGGGGATGGATTGAATGCGTAACTGCTGGGCTAGGCCGCGGTTTTCATTTGCGTTAATCTTGACTAAACGTAAAAGCCCGCCCGCACGGGTAACTATTTTTTCCAGCGCTGCGCCCAGTGCCTCAGATGATGCCGCCTCTGGTGCCCAGAAATCTACAATTACCGGAACATTGTTTGATGCTTCAATAACGTCGCGGACAAAATTATTTTCATCTGACTGAATTATTAGCGGGCCCTGCGGGGCGCTGGCGGTGGGTGCAGTAGCACCACCCTCTATAATCAGTTTACTTTGGCCGCCTTGGTTTGCATCTTGGTTCATTGTTGATCCATTCTATTATTTGTTCTTATATTTTCAGGCCACAGAAATGGCCCTTTTTGTGCCTTCGCGCAAGGGGCCCGGTTAATAAGTAAAAATTGGTCGAAATGGCCAGCAAGGGCTTGCAAAGTGCTAAACTTGGGGTATTATCGCGCCGCTTCAACCGGATTTATCAGGTTGAGCGGGCGTAGCTCAGTGGTAGAGCATCTCGTTGCCAACGAGAATGTCGAGAGTTCGAATCTCTTCGCCCGCTCCAAATCCCTCCTCATACTTAATATTGAGTCTTAATATTGAGCATTGAGAGAGGGTTTTTATTTGCCAAAACTGTATATCTATCTAATTGATATTATTGAATTAATAAATATCGTTGCGTATGCGGAAATATTTAATTCAAAATTCAATGATGGCGCTTTGCATGGCCAGCGCCACCAGAGCTAAAAAAGCAAATATGGTTGAAACGCCACAGCCAAAAAGCAGGTTGGAAACGGTTAGCACCGGATGCTTGGTGCGTTCTTCGTCAATGCGGGCAGGGCTGCGCTGCTCACCGCCAGCTATCATGGTGAAATAAAATCGCCTGCCAAAAAATGGTAATGAAAACCGCACGTTTACCGGGTGGCTTTTCCATTCCTGTGGGTTATTTTTTGTTTTGATCCCTGCTTCAGTGCTGGCTTCGCCATTATTCATCTCAGAGCTTCCCTTTCTTTGCGGGCCTTGTTTGCGGTGCCTCTTTTTGGGCCCTTGGCACCTAAATCGTGACACATGCGGACAAGGATGGTCAATAAGGCACCCCCCAACATTTCCTGAGCCACTGAAAAATAAGGAATTATTTGTAATTTTCTTAAAAGAGACTAGCTTTTTAAGGTGGGGCTATTTAAGGGAGCTGTCTTAATGGTGCGGGCCGTAGAAAAAAAACCGATAGCCAAGCTTGTGGATAAAATTGTAAGTGCGCGTCCACGCGCGTCCACGGGTCTTTTTGGTGGGGCCAAGGCCAGCGGTAGTCAGACAACTGAAGGTTATTTACGTCATTATTTTTCCGGCCTTTCGGAAGACGATCTTAGCAAAAGGCTGCCAAAAGATTTAGCCGTTTGTGCATTTCATCATTTGAAATTTGCAAAAACCAGACGCAAGGGCGAAACGCTAGTTAACGTGTTTAATCCTGACGTTAAAAAAGATGGCTGGAAATCAGAACGCACAATCATTGAAATTGTAGTTACAGATACTCCGTTTTTGTTGGATTCGGTAACGGCTGAATTAAATCGTTGTTCAATTGGTATTCACCTTGCCATACATCCGGCGGTGTTTGTTAATCGTTCAAGCAAGGGCACGCTAGAAGAAATTTTTACCGATAGAAAAAATAAAGATACTGTCAATGTTGTCGCCGAATCATTTATTCATATTGAAATAAACCAACAACCAAAAGAACGTTTAGAAGAAATTAAAAACAACCTGCTTGCAGTTTTATCAGAGGTCAGCCTTGCGGTTAATGATTGGGCAAACATTCGTGGTCAGCTAGCAACACTTATTGATGAGCTAGAGGCAATAAAAAGCAAACTGCCAGAAGAGGCAGTAATTGAAGCAAAAGATTTTCTTAGTTGGCTACACGACAATCATTTTACCTTGCTTGGCTATCGCGAATATAATTTTTCTGGGAACGGCGAAGGTGCAAAAGTAAAAATAATAGAAAACACCGCCCTTGGTATATTGAAAGACCAAAGTCGAGTGGTGTTTAGCGAAATACGTGACTTAGCAAAATTGCCCCCTGAGGTTCGTAAATTTATCCAAGGCGGCGATATTCTAACCGTAAACAAGACCGATACGCTTTCGCGGGTTCACCGTGCGGTGCACATGGATTCCATAGGGATTAAAAAATATGACACAAATGGTAGGGTGATCGGGCAGCGAATATTTGTTGGCTTGTTTACCGCTGGGGTTTATTCCAATAGTGCGCGTTCGGTTCCGCTTTTAAAAAATAAAATTAATCGGGTGTTTGAACGCTCAGAGCTGTTGCCGCTTTCCCACGACGGTAAGGCACTGTCAAATATTCTTGAAACATATCCTCGTGATGAGCTTTTTCAAATTTCCGATGAACGTTTGTTGGAAATTAGCCTTGGGGTGCTGCGTCTGCAAGATCGACAAAAAGTTGCGCTATTTATCAGGCACGATGATTTCCAACGTTTTGTCAGCTGCCTTGTTTATGTTCCGCGTGATAATTATTCAACTGATTTGCGTTTAAGAATGCAGCACATATTAGAAAACGCAATCGGCGGCGAGGTCAGGGCGCATTATGCTCAACTGGGCGAGCAGGCATTGGCCCGGCTGCATTTGGTTATTAAAACCAGCCCGGGCAAAATACTTAAATATAATGAGCGTAAATTAGAAGCAGATCTTAGGGAAGAGGCTCGTACCTGGGGTGATAAAATTATTGATGCCCTAAGCCAAAAATTTGGCGAAGAAGAAGGCGCGCGTTTAGGAAATATTTATAGAAACGCATTTGATGCCGGTTATCGTTCCCGGTTTTCGCCTGAAACGTCCATTGCCGATATTGAAATGGCCGAACACGCTTTGCATATTGGCGCCATCACTCTCAGCCTTGAAGGTGCGGGTGTGGAAAAAATTGAAGAAAGTGCGCTGGGGGTACAGCTGCGTCTAAAGGTCTATAACCCAGCAAAGCCGGTAACCTTGTCGGGCATATTGCCAGTGTTGGAAGATTTTGGTCTCAACGTAATCGAAGAAATGCCCCACCGCATACACCCCAAGGGTGGCGGTGATTATATCTCTATGCATGATTTTGGATTGGCGCCAAAGGGCACGCTGCCCGCGGTCACGCCTGAAGTAAGTGAAAATTTTCATAACGCGTTTGAAAAAGTATGGCTCGGCGAAATGGAAAGCGACCACCTTAATGCACTGGTTCTTTTTGCTGGGCTTGAATGGCGCGAGATTACAGTTTTGCGGGCGTTGGTTAAATATTTACGTCAAACACGAATAAGTTTTTCCGAAGATTACATGGCAGAAACTTTGGTCGAAAATTCTCGTATCGCCAAAGGCATCGTCGATATGTTCAAGGCTAGATTTGCCTTGCCAGCAGGAAGACCCACAAACAAGCCAAAAAATAAAAAAGCACTCACCGATGTGGTGAAGAAGGCCGCAACAAAATGTGCGCGCATAAGAAAAAGCATAATAAATATGCTCGATGATGTAGAAAGCGCCGATCAGGATAGAATCCTAAGACGGTTTATAAATCTGATTGATGCTTCACTTAGAACAAATTTTTTTCAAAGTGCGGCCGATGGTTCGCCTAAACAGTATCTTTCAATAAAATTTTCTTCAGGCGATATTGAAGAATTACCATTGCCCCGGCCCCGGTTTGAAATATTTGTATACTCACCCGACATCGAAGGTGTTCATTTGCGTTTTGGCAGCGTCGCCCGTGGCGGTTTGCGCTGGTCTGACAGGCGTGAAGATTTCCGTACAGAGATACTTGGCTTGGTAAAAGCGCAACAGGTTAAAAATGCGGTCATTGTTCCAGTTGGCTCCAAAGGCGGCTTTGTTGTAAAGCGTTCAGCGTGCGGCGGCCGCGATGAGTTTATGGCCCACGGAATTGAATGCTATAAAACATTTATTCGCGGACTTTTGGATTTAACCGATAATTTTGGCACCAACGGGCAGGTGATACCACCCAAAGGCGTATTGCGTCACGATGATGATGATGCATATTTGGTTGTTGCCGCCGATAAAGGCACCGCAACATTTTCTGATATTGCTAATTCGGTTTCACATGAATATGGTTTTTGGTTGGGCGATGCGTTTGCATCCGGTGGCTCAGTTGGTTACGACCATAAAAAAATGGGCATTACTGCCCGCGGTGGTTGGGAATCGGTCAAGCGTCATTTCCGCGAAATGGATATCGATACCCAGACAGAAGATTTTACCGTTACTGGTGTTGGCGATATGTCGGGTGATGTTTTCGGCAACGGCATGCTGCTTTCAAAACATATAAAACTTGTTGGCGCGTTTAACCACATGCACATATTTGTTGACCCCGACCCCGATATAAAAACAACATTTGCCGAGCGTAAGCGTTTGTTTAATTTGCCTCGTTCGGGCTGGAATGATTTTAACACAAAACTAATTTCCAAGGGCGGCGGCGTGTTTGATCGCAAATCAAAATGGATTGCGCTAAGCCCTGAAATGAAAAAACTATTCGACACCACGGCTGATCGCGCAACCCCGAACGAGCTTATGCGGATGATACTTATGCTGGACGCAGACCTTTTGTGGTTTGGCGGAATTGGCACATATATTAAAAGTGCGCATGAAGGAAACGTCGATGCCGGTGATCGAGTGAACGATGCAGTTCGCATTGATGGGCGCGAAGTTCGTGCCCGGGTAATAGGCGAGGGGGCAAACCTTGGCGTGACCCAACGTGGCCGCATTGAATGTGGGCTGGCGGGTGTGCGCTTAAATACGGATTCTGTTGATAATTCAGCCGGGGTGGATTGTTCTGATCACGAAGTGAACATTAAAATCCTTTTAGATCAGCTAGTTGTCGGGGGAAAACTAACCGAAGCTGGACGAAATAGCCTGCTTGCTAAAATGACCGACGAGGTTGGCAAGCTGGTTTTGCGTGATAACTATCTGCAGACCCAGGCCATGTCTGTCATTCAGACCCAGGGTATGAATTTGGTCGACCACCAAATACGTTTGATGCGCGGGCTTGAAAAAAGCGGTCGCCTTAATCGCGATGTTGAATTTTTGCCCGATGATGAAACCCTGTCGGAACGCGCCTTGGCAGGTGGCGGGCTTAGCCGCCCTGAAATATCGGTGCTGCTTTCATATTCAAAAATATGGCTTTATGACGAAATACTGGCGAGCGGATTACCTGATAGTAAATATTTAGAAACCGATCTGGTTAATTATTTTCCCGGGCCGTTACGGGCTAAACACATGGATGCAATTTGTAGCCACCGGCTGGCTAGAGAAATTATTACAACGTGTGTTACTAATTCCATTGTTAACCGGGTTGGCGGAACATTTGTTACCCAGATGCAAGAAAAAACCGGGATGCGTGCGCACGAAATTACATCTGCTTATATTATTGTTCGTGAAATTTTTTCAGTGCGCGAACTATGGAATAAAATTGAAGCACTAGATAACAAAGTTTCAGCCCATGTGCAGATTGCCATGATGTTGGATATAAATGCCCTGCTTGACCGCTCAACCGCGTGGGCGTTGCGCAACCTTGATATTTCATCTATCGGCGCACAGGTTTCTATCATTGCTGGCGACATGAAATCTTTGGCAAAGGGGCTGGAAACAACAATTCCTAAATTTTATCGCGAGGATTTATTAAAAAGAGCTGAAAAATATATTGACGAAGGCGTGCCCAAAGACTTGGCCCATGCAATTGCCGGTTTGATAAACCTTGCATCAGGGCCGGATATTGTTTGCATTAGCCAAAGCCATAAATTGTCTGTTAGCAAGGTAGGCAGGCTCTATTTTGAAGTCGGCGCAAGGTTCCGCCTTGGTCGGCTGCGTGCTGCATGCGAAGGGCTAGAAAGCCAAAGCCATTGGCAAAAACTTGCAGTGGGTGCGCTTATTGATGACCTGTTTCAACTGCAGGCACAAATCACCAGCAATGTATTAACCACAACCCGTGGCGAAACCGATCCTAAAAAAGCAATACCCAGTTGGGCAGACATTCACCAAAGTGCGGTCGAACGTTCGGATCAATTGTTGAACGAGCTTCGCGCCCACGACATAAATGATATTGCAATGATTTCTGTTGCAACCCAATCATTAAGGGCATTGGTGGAAGATAGCGCATGAGCGATAGCGGCGGCGCACTAACATTAAGGCGGGCACGCATTAGCTGGGCAATTTATGATTGGGCCAATTCTGCCTTTCCAACGGTAATAATTACATTTGTTTTCGCCGCATACTTTACCAAGGCAGTGGCGAATGACCCGGTATCGGCAACGGGCGACTGGGGCGCGACCATGGCTATTTCTGCGCTAGCGGTTGCAATTGCCGGCCCCATATTGGGCGCGGTTGCCGACCTTGGCGGTAGGCGCAAACCGTGGCTAATGGCCTTTACATATATTTGCGCCATTGCCACCGGGCTATTGTGGTTTGTTGAACCAGATAGCAGTTGGGCATTATATGCATTGCTGTTGGTGGGTCTTGCCAATTTTGCATTTGAAATGGGTGTGGTTTTTTATAATTCAATGTTGCCATCGTTAGCGCCTAAAAAAATTATGGGCCGCATTTCAGGATGGGCATGGGGGCTTGGCTACGCTGGTGGACTATCGTGCTTGGCATTAGCGTTGGTTGCCTTTGTGCAGACCGATACGCCGTGGTTTGGAATATTAAAAAGTGATGCGCTTAATATTAGGGCAACCACATTGCTGGTATCTGTATGGTTGGTTTTATTTTCATTGCCGCTTTTTTTGTTTACACCCGATAAACCATCAAGCGGTATTGGCTTTGGCATTGCGGTGCGTCGTGGTATCGGCACGCTTTATCAGACGTTAAAAAATATCAAGCAACACGGGGCGGTCGGTAAATATTTATTGGCAAGAATGATTTATACCGACGGCATCAATACCTTGTTCGCATTTGGTGGTATTTATGCGGTTGGCACTTTTGGTATGGATTTTTCCGAACTAATTATGTTTGGCATTGCAATTAACGTAACCGCCGGTATTGGTGCGGCTGTGTTTGGCTGGGTTGATGACCTAATTGGCCCTAAAAAAACCGTGCTTATTGCCATTGGTGGTTTATGTATTTTAGGAAGCGCACTTTTATTTATCGAAAGCAAAACCATGTTTTGGGTATTTGCGGTTCCGCTTGGAATTTTTGTTGGCCCGGCTCAGGCCGCCAGCAGAACATATATGGCGAACCTTGTTCCGGAAAAAATGGAAGCAGAAATGTTTGGGCTGTATGCCCTATCTGGCAAGGCAACGGCGTTTATGGGCCCGGCGCTGCTTGGTTGGCTTAGCGTAACATTTGATAGCCAGCGCGCAGGCATGGCCAGCATTATTGTGTTTCTTGTTGTTGGTGCACTTCTTTTATTGCCACTACCCGACCCAACGCGGACACAAGGGAAAGGGTAAGCCATGATAAAAATGCAAGGGCTAACCAAAACCTTTGGTGAGGGAAAAACAAAAGTAACCGCGCTAGATGGGCTTTCGCTTGATGCCAGCAATGGCAGGGTAACCGGGCTTATTGGCCCCAATGGCGCGGGCAAGACCACCGCTTTTCGTATTGTTTATGGCCTGCTTTCGGCAGATAGCGGACATGCCAGCGTTGATGGAATTGATGTTGGTTCGGAACGGATGGAGGCCCAACGCGCACTGGGCGTGCTGCCCGATGTGCGTGGCCTTTACCCCCGCCTAACCGCGCGTGAACACATTAGATATTTTGGCGAGCTTCATGGTGCCGACGGTAGCGCACTGGAAGACGACATAGATGATTTAATAAAACGTCTGGGCATGGAAGATTTTGCAGACAGGCGAGCCAAGGGTTTTTCTCGTGGGCAAGAATTAAAAGTTGCCCTTGGCCGCGCGTTGGTGCATCGGCCAAAAAATTTAATACTTGATGAGCCGACCAATGGACTGGACGTTATGAGTTCGCGCTCGGTCAGGGATTTAATAAAAGAAATGCGCGACGATGGTCATTGCATACTTATTTCCAGCCACATAATGAGCGAGGTCGCGGTCCTTTGCGATGACCTTGTAATAATAGCGAACGGCCACGCAATTGCCGCTGGCACACCGGATGAATTGCGCCAGCAAACAGGAGCAGACGATATCGAGGAAGTTTTTGTTCGCGCCGTTATTAAAGAACAGGGTGCGGCAATATGAACGTACCAGATTATAACAAGGCGGTTAAAACAAATGGGCGCATGTCTCGTTTGATGGTCATATTTAAAAAAGAAGTACGCGACCATTTGCGCGATAGGCGTACGTTGTTGCTGGCGCTTATTTATCCGTTGCTGGCACCGTTGCTTGTGGCGGGCGGGCTTTATCTTGCCGGCACAACAATTCAATCGGAACGAACGGCTGTGGCGTTTGATGTTGTAGTGGTTGGTGCGGACAATTCACCATTGTTGATAGAGCATCTTGAAGCCCACGACATTAGCATTGTTGTAAAGACATCATTAATCGAGGCCAAAAAATTGGTGCTCGATGGTCATATACCAGTTGGGTTGGTTATTCCGGAAAATGCCGAAGGTGAAAAACGATTTACGGTTCAAATGCTGATGAACCTTAGCCGGGTCAGTAACTTACGTCTTACCGCCAGATTAGAGCGGGTGATAAATATTCTAAACGCCGAACTAACCAAAGAAAGATTAGTTGAAGCGGGCCTCGAAAAAGATTTTGCAAAGCCCATAAAAATAAAAGACGTAAGTGTTACTCGTCTACCTAATATTGCCGTATTTTTTTATAACATGATGCCACCACTAATAATTTTTATGATTTTTCTTGGTGGTGTACATTTGGCAATCGATACCACCGTGGGCGAGCGTGAACGCGGCTCGTTAGAGCCATTGTTGCTTTCCCCGGTTGAGCGCTGGATATTGCTGTTGGCAAAATCCAAGGCTGCGGTTTTATTTACCGCCATAACTTCGTTTATAAATATTGCCGCGTTTTATGTTTTTTGTGGTTGGGCGGCATCTCTTTCTAAACATCTCGACCAGCCACCAGCGTGGTACATGTTTATTGCCATGTTTGTAATTTCAATTCCGCTGATGGCAATTGCGGTTGCGTTACAAATGTCCATTGCGGTTATTACCCGCTCGATGAAGGAAGCACAAATTTATCTTGGCCTGTTGCCGTTGGTTCCGGCATTGCCGGGAATGATAATGGTGTTCAAACCAATATCACCGGGGGCGTGGGATGTTGCAATTCCGGTGTTTGGGCAGATGCTGTTGCTTGGCCGCCTCGCCCTTAGCGAGTCCGTTACAATTGCTCAAGTTTTAACCGCAACCGTCTCAACCTCCATTGCTGCTGCTTTGATTTTTTGGTTGGCGGCAAGATGGTTTAAACGGGAAAAAATGTTTCTTCTTGGCTAGGAAATATTAATGTCTAAAGTGACGCATGCCGGTCATCACCATTGTAATGCCCGCTTTATCGGCGGCCTCTATTACTTCTGCATCACGCATGGATCCACCCGGCTGAATAACCGCCTCTGCCCCCGCTTCGATGGCCTCTAATAGCCCATCTGAAAATGGAAAAAATGCATCTGATGCCACGACCGATCCCTTGGCCCATGTTTCGCTATCACCCGCTGTTTTTGCCGCTTGTTCGGCGCGAAAGGCCGCTATGCGGCACGAATTAACCCGGCTCATTTGCCCGGCACCTATGCCCACGGTCATGTTATTCCTGGCGTAAACAATTGCGTTTGATTTTACGTGCTTGGCAATTGTGAAGGCGAATTTAAGGTCTTCCATTTCTTTGTCGGTTGGCTGACGCTTGGTAACAACTTTTAGGTCTGCAAAAATTTCGTTATCGCGACCTTGTACCAGCAATCCACCAGCCAGTGCTTTAACCATAAGCCCGCCTGTGGTTGCATCGGCCATGTTGCCGGTTGTTAGCACACGAACGTTTTTCTTTTCAGCCAGAATTTTGCGCGCAGCCTCATCAACATCAGGTGCAATAACAACTTCGGTAAATATTTTTACAATCTCTGTTGCGGTTTCTCCGTCTAGCGTACGGTTAAGGGCGACTATACCGCCGAACGCGCTTTCGGTATCGCATGAATAGGCCCGTTTATATGCATCAACCAATGTGCCACCAACCGCAACGCCACATGGGTTGGCGTGCTTTATTATGGCGCACGCCGTATCTTCAAATTCAGACGCAATTTCAAATGCTGCGTCGGTATCATTTAGGTTGTTATATGAAAGCTCTTTGCCTTGTAATTGGGTTGCGGTGGCAACGCCCGGGCGGTTTTCGCCATTGCTATAAAACGCAGCCTTCTGATGGGGGTTTTCACCGTAACGCATGGTTTGTTTTAATTCACCGGCAAATGTAATTCGTTTGGGCCATTCACTTCCTTCGGCTGTATTCGTTTCACCAGCTAGCCAGCCCGAAATGGCCGCATCATATGATGCGGTGCGGGCAAATGCGCGTGCGCTTAGCTCTAGGCGTAATTTATCAGATGTCGCACCGTTGTTTGCCATCATGTCTTGCTTTACTAGGGCGTAATCCTCGGGTTCTACCACCACGGTAACGTCACCATGATTTTTTGCCGCCGCCCGTATCATTGCCGGGCCGCCGATATCAATGTTTTCAACTGATTCATCAAATCCGGCACCGCGCGCTCGGGTTTCTTCAAACGGGTAAAGGTTCACACAAACCAAATCGATGGCTGAAATGCCATGGTCTTTCATTGCTTGGGTGTGCTCAGTGTTGTCCCTAATGGCCAGTATGCCGCCATGAATTTTTGGCTGTAGGGTTTTTACCCGGCCATCCATAATTTCAGGGAAGCCTGTGTGTTTAGAAACCTCGGTAACAGCCACCCCTGCATCAACCAATGCCTTGGCGGTGCCGCCGGTGGAAAGTATTTCAACCCCTTGTTCTGCCAGAAAATGTCCAAATTCAACTAAGCCGGATTTATCAGAAACCGAAAGAAGTGCGCGCCGAATAGGACGAATAGACTGTGACATTGGGTTTTGGATCCTTTAAGCAGGGGGGCTAAAGTAAGCGGAAGTGGCAGTTTTATAGCTTATTTCTGGAACTTGGCAAATAAGAGCTGGGCAAATAAGAGCCGGGCAAATTAGAACCGGGCAAATAAATTATACTGCACAATACAACGAATTGCACTGACGCCATCTTTCCAGCCAATTTTTTTACCCTCTTCAAAGGTACGCCCTTGGTATGAAATGCCTATTTCTTCTACGCGCAGTTTGGGGTGGTGGGCGGCAATTTTTGCGGTTATTTCCGGTTCTATGCCGAAACGGTTTTCTTGTAGTTTAATGTTCCGAATAATATCCCCGCGAAAAACCTTGTAACAGGTTTCCATGTCCGTAAGCCTAAGGCCGCTAAAAATATTTGAAAGCAAGGTCAAAAATTTGTTGGCAATAACGTTGCTTATGT